>JAAZPT010000419.1 GCA_012797085.1 Christensenellaceae bacterium
CAGCCGCCACGCCGAGTTTTGTTATATCGGGGAGTGCGTTGAGGTATTCGATCCATTCATCAAGGGTTTTCGGGGTGGTGGAATCACTGTCCTCGGCCACCACGACTGGATACTTTGCCGTGCTATCCCCGATATGGTTTGAGGCAACGAGCGTCACGGTGTAGATTCCATCCTGCTCGTAGGTATGGGTCGGGTTCCGATCCGTTGATGTCTGCCCGTCACCGAACCTCCATAACCAGTCGGTTGGGTAATTGTCACTGGTATCGGTGAACTGGATTGTTCGGTAGTTGTCATCGATGCGGGCATGGGTAAATGATGCCTTGGGTTTTGGATACCCACACTGCGCGGAGTTTTCCGCCCGGATTTCCCAGGTGCCATCGACACATTCACACATATCGTAGACGACACATTTCGTGTTACCATGAACCCCATCGGGATCAGTGCATCGGCGGTATGCCTGGATGGTGGTAACTGCCTCGCTATCCCCGGCATCATTGCTGACGGAGAGTGTTACCTCGTATGTTCCACCATCGGTGAAGGTATGTGAAACGTGCCGATCGGTCGAGAACGTACCGTCCCCGAAGTCCCAGTACCATTCCGATGGGGATCCTATACTGGTATCAGTGAAGATGACCGGGAGTGGTGCTGTGCCGCTGCTCCGGGAGGCCAGGAACGATGCGACCGGGGGTTCGGCGATTGGCGGTTCGTCGGGGATCTCGATAACGATCCCAACCTGCGCGCTACTTGACCCACCTTCGTTCGTGACTACGAGTTTGATCGTGTATGCACCGATTGTTGTGTAGGTGTGTATTGGGTTCTGATCTGTTGAGGTGGTTCCATCCCCGAAATCCCATTTCCATGATGTTGGTGAGTTTGTGCTGGTATCGGTGCACGTTACTTTGAACGGATCGGTGAGCGATATTGCAGCTTTGAACTTTGCAACCGGTGGATCCACAGGTTCGGGTTCGGGGGGTATACAATCTGGTGAGTTCCACTCGAGGTTCCATGACACATCTCCCCACTGGTTAACCCGGGTGCAGGTCCATTTGTGGTCACCATCACAGTACCACTCGCCCTCTGCACCGCTGGGTTGCTTACACCATACTGTCCTAGGCTCTGATTCCTTAACCTGGAATGTACATGTTGCCGGGGTCACGTCGTGTTCAAAGGGGAGATTGGGGAAGAAGTGGTCTTCGTCTATCCGGATGCGGGCAGAGAGTGTCCTGGTCCCGAAGACGGATCTGGGGTAGTAGGGATCTTGGGGTTTGAGTTCGAAGTCATTCCTATTGATAGGGACGCTAAATGTTATCTCGCCATAGGGATCGAGATATGACCCCGATCCATCCCATTTTATCGGGTACGCGATAACTTTTGTGTCTCCACCATCTGCGCGGTCGAGGTGGAATTCTATCAGGCATCGCCGTCGCTCGTCGAGGTTTGATTTGATGTGTGCTGTCGGGTGGATGTAAATGTCAGTGCTATAGGACATGTCATTCGGGTTTAGGAGGATTGTCCGTTCGTTCTCCGGAAGGGACACCTCCGTGACACCGATTTTCCCTCTGGGTATTGTGATTGCCATGGTACAGGATCGCCTTGGATGGGGTATTGGTCTGGGGATATTTAATGGTTACGAGGTTCCCTGCGCGGTTTCCGTCTTCGTGGGAAGAGGATGAGCGCGAGCCCGATGCCTGCGGCTGCCGCACCGATCTGGACATCCCTGGGGAGAGATGTGATGTAGTCTATGGCATCTTCGAGGAATTCTGGCAGTTCTATCAGGGAAGTAGTAACAACTATTTCTGAAATGGTAACATCATCGCCTACCGGGTTGGTGACAGTGAGTGTTACCTCGTATGTCCCATCATCGGTATAGGTATGTGATGGATCCTGATCGGTTGAGGTTGAACCATCCCCAAAATCCCATGACCATGATGCCGGGAAGTTCTCGCTGGTATCGGTGAACTGGTAGGTCCTAGGCGGGCCACCCGGTACCTTCTCATAGACGAACGATGCCATCGGTGACGGGTATCCACATTCTGCGGAATTTGCCTCAATTATCCCCCAGGTTCCATCGCCACACTTTACCCGGTCAAACCCGATGCAGTCCAGTGCGCCATGTCCCCCATCGGGGTTGGTGCATGGATACAGAATGTCAATGGTGGCCTTTGAAGTATCACTCCCGCTCTTATTGGAGACGGTTAACTTCGGGGTATACACCCCGGGTTCCATGTAAACATGGGTCGTGTGCTGGTCCCCGGAGATGAACCCGTCCCCAAAATCCCAATGCCACGATGTCGGGTTATTCTCGCTGATATCGGTGAATGTGACTTTCCGTGGTGGAGACCCAACGGTCCACGCTGCCCGGAAGATCGCTGTTGGTTTCGGGTATCCGCACTCGGTTGCATCGTTCTCAATGACCACCCACTTTCCATCGTTGCACTGGACGCTGTCGTAGTCTATGCAATCAAATTCGCCATGGGCTCCGGCCGGATCGGTACAATCTAGAGTTAATGTAATGTGTTTAACTACCGTATCACTACCACTCTGGTTTGTAGCACGGAGTTTGACGTCGTAGCCTTTTTTTATGGAGTATGCATGGGTCGGGTTCTGGTCTGTTGAGGTGGTTCCATCCCCGAAATCCCAGTGCCATTCGGAAGGTGTATAGGTACTTTCGTCGGTGAACGCCACGACCACCGGTGCAGGACTTCCTTCA
>JAAZPT010000048.1 GCA_012797085.1 Christensenellaceae bacterium
CCTGTTTTTTCTTCCATTCTAATAAAAAACTGATTTTTTTTCCAATTTCTATTTGAATTTTCTCCATCAAAACCAAACATAGTAAAACTTGTTTCTGCAATAGAAAAATTGATAAAAAAAATAAATATTATAAAAAAAATAACTAATTTTTTAAACATTTTCTCTCCTAATTTATTGTTTTAGTTGTTAAAAAATTCTTTACAAATTTTATTATTTTGTATGGTAATTTATTTTGTTTTTTTATAGCTAAAGCGGCATCCAAAGCATTTTTTCTGTATGTATTATTATTAGGTGCAATTTTTACGGCATCTCTAAAACTATCATGCGCAGCTTCAAAATTTCGCATTCCCATGAATATATTTCCTTGTAAATTATACCACTCATCATTCCTGGTTTCAGAGCGATGAAGTTGTTTTAAAGCTCCTATGTAATTATTGCTTTTTATTAATTTATTTGCATAATTGATAGCATCTGTTTGAGTTAATAAACCAAAACCAGAATTATTTTCACTGCATATATGTAGTGCTTCTTCGTAGGCTAAGTTTAGTCTTATTAACTCAGCTTGAGCCAATTTTTGCTTTTCCGGGTTCTGAAACTTGTCCGGATGGCATTGCTTAACTTTTTTTCTATAAGCTTCTCTAATTTCATCCGAACTAGCATTTATTGGAATATTTAATAATTTATAGGCATTGTTCAACATTACATCTCCTTGTTATGTAGTTGAACACGCTTTATATTTGCACCTAAAGCTTTCAACTTTTTTTCAATATGGTCATAACCTCTATCAATAAAATGGGTTCCTGATATTTCTGTAACTCCCTTTGCCATCAATCCGGCAATTATTAAAGCAGCACCAGCTCTCAAATCACTTGCATTTACAGGAGCACCGTACAATTGATTAACACCTATTATTGTCATTGTTTTATCTTTGATTTGAATATCAGCTCCCATTCTTAACAATTCGTTAACATGGTTGAACCTCTGTTCAAATATTGTTTCAGTTATTGTATTTATTCCGGAAACCATTGTAAGCAAACTTGTCATTGGTTGCTGTAAATCTGTAGGGAAACCCGGATAAACTTGAGTTGTTACGTTTATATTTCGATGCTTAGAAATAGGGGATACTCTAATTCTATCATCACTTGAAGCAACTCTTACACCAAGCTCAAGTAATTTTGCTGTTAAGGATTCCATATGTGTGGGTATGCAATCATGTATTAAAACATCGCCATGGGTTGCGGCAGCGGCAATCATCATAGTTCCGGTTTCTATTTGATCCTGTATAACCATATAAGTACTACCATGTAACTTTTCAACACCGGTTATTCTTATTACATCCGTACCGGCACCTCTGATTTTTGCACCCATACTATTTAAAAAGTTAGCTAAGTCAACAATATGAGGTTCTTTAGCAGCTTTATATAATACTGTGACACCTTTTGCTTTTACAGCGGCTAACAATACATTTATTGTTGCACCAACACTTACAACATCAAAAAACACACTATTTCCAATTAAATTTTTACATTTAGCTTTTATAGTATGACCTTTTTTATCGAATTCAACGCCTAAAGATGTGAAACCCTTAAAATGTTGATCCATTGGTCTTCCACCAAGCTCACACCCACCAGGGGAGGCAACCTCGGCTTCTTTATATTTTCCAATTAGTGCGCCTAAAAAATAATAACTGGCTCGCAGCTTTAAAGTTAAATCTAAAGGAACATTTGTTTTACTTATATTAGTTGCATCAATATAAAGCTTATTTTCTGGAAGCACATTAACTTGTGCACCTAAGTATCTTAAAATTTCAACTAATGATGAAACATCTTCGATATCCGGTACATTTTCAATAGTACA
>JAAZPT010000317.1 GCA_012797085.1 Christensenellaceae bacterium
CGTTTAGCATGTTTTAATCTGCATCTTTTAGATGCGGATTTTTTATTGTAAAGGAGGTTTATTATGGAAACAAGGGTTGCTGTAATGGGTATAATTGTTGAGGATTTAAACTCTGTGGAAAAGTTGAACTTGTTGTTGCATGAGTATGGCAACTATATATTAGGTAGAATGGGTATACCCTATCGCGAAAAGGATATAAGCATTGTATCTATCGCCATAGACGCACCGCAAGATGTAATTTCTACATTATCCGGAAAAATTGGAAAACTGAAAGGAATAAGCATCAAAACAGCCTATTCAAATATAATTACTCATGGATAAAATACAGGCTATAATAAGCAAGCTTGAAAGCACTCACAAATTAAGCCTTGAAGAATATGAGGCTTTAATAAATGCCTATACCCCTGAATTAGCTGATATTTTAGCTGAAAAAGCGATAATTGCCCGTAGTAAAATATACGGCAACAATATTTATATTCGCGGTTTAATTGAAATTAGCAACATTTGCAAAAACAATTGCTTATATTGTGGCATACGTTGTGAAAATAAAAATATTGAGCGTTATAGGCTTAATGAAAGCGAAATATTAGCTTGTTGTGATGAGGGCTATGAGCTCGGCTTTAGAACTTTTGTATTGCAGGGCGGTGAAAACCCCTATTTCAGCGATGATGTGTTATGCAACATTATCCGAAAAATAAAGCAAAAATATAGTGATTATGCTGTAACGATATCCTTAGGGGAAAGAACTTATGAAAGCTATAAAAAAATATATGATGCGGGTGCTGACAGATATTTACTAAGGCATGAAACAGCTGACAGTGAGCATTATAGCAAGCTTCACCCTGAAAATATGGCTTTTGAACACAGAATGGAATGTTTAAGCAACTTAAAGGCTATCGGTTTTCAAACGGGTTGCGGTTTTATGGTTGGTTCCCCTTACCAAACAGCTAAAAATTTAGCAAAGGATTTAAAATTTATAGAGAATTTTAAGCCGGAAATGTGCGGTATCGGCCCCTTTATTCCCCATAAGGAAAGCCCTTTTAAAGATTTTAAAGCAGGAAGTTTTGAACTCACATTATACCTGTTATCAATAATCAGGTTGATACAGCCAAACATATTATTGCCCGCAACAACAGCCTTGGGGAGCATAAACAACAAGGGCAAAGAGTTGGGAATACTTGCAGGGGCAAATGTTATTATGCCCAACCTATCCCCAAAAAACCAAAGAAAAAAATACGAGTTATATAACAACAAAATATATAGCGGTGAAGAATCAGCCGAAAACTTATCGGCACTAAAAAATACCATGAAACAAATAAATTTTGAAATTGTCGTAGATAGAGGCGACATAAAGGAAAGAAGGTAAAATTATGGCAGTATACAATCCAAAATCAATGAAGGCTGAAGAGTTTATTAATCACGAGGAAATATTGACAACTATAAAGTATGCTGAAGAAAACAAGGACAATTTAGAGCTTATTAACAGCTTGATTGAAAAAGCAAGGCCTAAAAGGGAAGGCGGTATAGTTACTTGCAGCGGCTTAAGCCATAAAGAAGCATCCGTGTTGTTGGCTTGTGATATACCCGAAAAAAACGAAGAAATTTATAAACTTGCAAGGGAAATTAAAGAAACCCTTTATGGCAACAGAATAGTTATGTTTGCCCCCTTATATTTATCAAACTATTGTGTAAATGGTTGTGTATACTGCCCTTATCACTCAAAAAACAAAACAATTGCACGTAAAAAATTAAGCCAAGAGGAAATAAAACAAGAAGTAATTGCTTTACAGGATATGGGCCATAAACGCCTTGCAATAGAGTTAGGCGAAGACCCTGTAAACAACCCATTGGAATATATACTTGAAAGCATTAAAACAATATATTCCATAGAGCATAAAAACGGTGCAATACGCCGTGTGAATGTTAATATTGCCGCCACAACCGTTGAGGCTTATGAAAAGCTTAAAGAGGCCGGTATAGGCACATATATTTTGTTTCAGGAAACCTACCATAAAGACAGTTATGAAAAGCTTCATCCAACAGGCCCTAAACATAATTATGCCTACCATACAGAGGCTATGGATAGGGCAATGGAAGGCGGCATAGATGATGTGGGCTTGGGTGTTTTATTTGGATTGGAGCTATATAAGTATGAGTTTGCAGGCCTAATTATGCATGCCGAGCACTTGGAAGCCGCTCACGGTGTTGGCCCTCATACAATAAGCGTTCCCAGAATTAAAAAAGCAGACGACATAGACCCGAGCGTTTTTGATAATGGTATAAGTGATGATATATTCTTAAAAATAATTGCTTGTATTAGAATTGCCGTACCTTATACGGGCATGATAATATCCACAAGGGAAAGCCAAATTGTTAGGGAAAAAGCCTTAGCAATAGGTATTTCTCAAATAAGCGGTGCCTCCCGCACATCC
>JAAZPT010000049.1 GCA_012797085.1 Christensenellaceae bacterium
CTAATATATCGCTTGCAAGCCAAGCAATTAATAATAATATTATTCCTTTTATTAAAGCACTTGCCCTAGTTTCTTTTAACAATAAAATTATTTGATAAACAATTATCGCAACCATTAATATATCAAGAAAATCAATAAATTTAGGACGATTGAACATATTCCAAACAGCATTTTGTACCGTTTGTAAAAATTTATCCAAAGTTCAACCTCCCTAATATTTATAATATAATGATATTATACTATAAATTTTATAAAACATTTGTAAATAAAAAAACAAAATTTTTAGTATATACTTTAAAGTAGTTTTTTATATTTTTGAGCAGCTTCTAACATGTTTTGGGCATGTTCTAACCCACTACTCATATTACTATCTACAACACCTAAAATCCTTGCTATTTCTATTTGTCTTTCATTTTCATTTAAATACTTTACTGTTGTTAATGTTCTACCATCTTTTTCATTTTTACTAACAAAAAATTGAATATCAGCCATTGCAGCAATCTGTGCAAGATGTGTTACACATAAAACTTGCCTGAATTTTGCAATAAGTGCTATCTTTTCTGCAACTACTTGAGCTGCTTTACCACTAATACCTGAATCTATTTCATCAAAAATAATACAAGCAACTTTATTTTTATTTGATGAGCTTGTATTCAACGCCAACATGATTCTAGACAATTCGCCACCGGAAGCTGTTAAAGAAAGTGGTTTTAGTGGCTCCCCTTTGTTAGGTGAAATTAAAAACTCAATATCATCTTTTCCTTTACTGCTAGGTATTTGTTTTTTGTTTTCTTCATTAAAATTTACAACAAACATTACATCCGGCATTCCTAAATCAACTAACTGTTCAATCATGGATTTTTCAAAAACTTTTGCAATTTCTTTTCTGTTATTACTTAAAATTTCTGCATTTTTTCTATATTCTAATAGTTTGTTTTTAAAATCAATTTCATAATGTTTCATGTTGTCATCTAAAGCAACATATTCATCCAAAGTGTTTTGCAATCTATCCCTTATAATATTTATTTCTTCTATGTTTGCATTATATTTACGTTTTAGTCTTTTTATTGTATCTAAACGATCAATAATGTTTTGTTGTTCAATAGGATCATATTCATGATTATCTTTTATATCTCTAATTTCAATAGCAAGTTCTTCAATTTCAAAATATGAGCTTTTTAATCTTTTAAAAATATCATTATAATCTTTACTAAAATCAGCAATATTTGAAAATGCATCTTGAGCTTCTTTTAGTTTTTGCAAAACAGAGGTATCCCCATAACCAGAATATAAATTTTGATATGAAATATTTAAAGATTCAGCAATTTTAGCATAGTTATCAATTTGATCTTTCTTTTTTTGAATGGTTTCTTCTTCTCCAGGTATTAAATTAGCATCATCTAATTCTTTAAGCTGTTTTTTTACAGAATCTATATACATATCTCTTTCTTTTGCTTTTTTTCTTAATTTACTAAGTTTTTTACTTGATTCGTGCCACAAAAAATAACTCTTATTAACATTATTAACAAGAGTTTGATGGTTTAAATCCCCATAGTCATCTATAAATTCAATGTGTTTATTACTATCTAACAAGGTTTGATTAGAATGTTGACCATGTATTACAATAAGATTTTCCATAATTCTTGTTAATAATTGCAGTGGCACAACAACACCAGATATTCTACAAATATTTCTACCATTATCCGAAATCACACGCAATACCGAAATTATCCCATCATTTAATTCAATCATTTCATCATTCAACAATTGAATTATTTCCGGATAATTATTTATATCAATTATTGCTTCAACTGAAGCCTTTTCACAACCAGATCTTATTAGCGTTCTATCTGCCCTTTGCCCTACAACCAAATTTAAAGCGTCAACAATTATTGACTTACCTGCTCCTGTTTCACCCGTTAATACATGGAACCCCTGACAGAAATTTATTTCTAACTCATCAATTAATGCTATGTTTTTAATTTTTAATGATTTCAACATTAATTAATAACCTCAATTATAAATATTTGATACATATATTATATAATATTTTAAAGCATATATGCAATCAAATAAGGAATATTATCTTCTTTTTATATCATTAATTTTTTTTAGAATAACACCAACATCTTTTTCATTTTTAGCTATAATAAGTATTGTATTGTCCCCAGCTAATGTGCCCATTATTTCTGGCATATTCATACTATCTAAAGCTTCTGTAGCGGCATTGGCACTACCTGAAAGCGTTTTTATTACTATTAAATTATTTGCATGTTCAACAGAAAGTATGCATTCTGAAAATATTCTAATAAATCTATCAGAAAAAGCATAATTATCATTGTCATTTGCAGCATATTTATACTTGCCTGATTTTGACATTATCTTAACAAG
>JAAZPT010000318.1 GCA_012797085.1 Christensenellaceae bacterium
ATTGGTGATACAATTGTAGGTATGCACATAAAACCAGTTGCTGTTCCTGTAAGACCAAGCTTTAATAACCAAAAAATGGGAGAGGCAAATGTTGTAATGGCTTATGCAAGGTTACCATATATTGGAGGGCCAAGAGCAATTTATTAATATAAAAAATGGAAATTATGAAAAAGCATACTAATTTATTTGGTTATATTAAAAAAACTAAAAATATCACATTCAATGAAATGCCCTTTAATGATGTTGACAGTTTAGCTTTTGCAACATTTTCCTATATATTATTTGATGATATTGTGGGTATTGACAGACCATTAATTCTTTATGAGGCGGTTTCCAAGGTTGATAAAAATAAAATTGCTAAAAATGATTTTTTTGCTCTAACAAGATATAATTTGGCAGTGAAAATGTCTAAATCTAAAAGATATAAAGACTTGTTACTTAATAATTATGTTAATATAATAGATGAAACCATTGAAACACAATTTTCTGCTATAACAATAATATTGGAAGACTTTGACTATGTTGCTTTTAGAGGAACAGATGAAACTGTTATAGGTTGGAAAGAAGATTTTAACATGTCATTTATGAGTCCTATTCCAGCACAAAATTTGGCTAAAGATTATATTAACAGGCGTAAAACAAGCAAGCCATTTTATGTTGGAGGTCATAGTAAAGGCGGAAATCTATCAATATATGCGGCAAGTATGTGTAACAGATATCTACAGGATAAAATTATTAATATATATAGTTTTGATGGACCTGGCTTTAAAAAAGAATTATTATTAAGTGAAGGTTATAATAATATATATAATAGAATTATTTCTTATGTTCCCAAAAGTTCAATTATCGGTATGATGTTAAATTATCATAATAAATATCATATTGTTGAAAGTAAAACAATTGGTATACTTCAACATGATACTTTTTCCTGGAAGATAGATGAAAACAAATTTGTACTTACAGATAAATTAACATCATCAAGTGAAAAAACAAATGAAGCTATGCATACATGGTTTTATAGCTTAACTGATAGTGAACGTGAAAATATAGTTAATATAATATTTAATATTTTTATAGAAAATAATATAAAAAACTTTTTTGAAATAAAAATTAATTTACCTAATTTTCTAAGTTTAATCGAATCAATAAAAGAAATAGATGAAAAATCAAAAGAAAATATAATGGAAATTTTTAGATTAATGGTAGATTCCGGCAAAGAAGTTATAACTGAAGCAATAAAAGAAAAAACAGTGATTGGTAATTTATTCAATTAAAAATTAAAAAGTCGCAATTGCGACTTTTTAATTGCTAATATGACCACCTCTAATATATTGCAAATATTGTTTTGTTTCCGATTGATTTTCTAAGGCGTACCCTATGCCAAGCACAACATCATATTTTGGCATGTTTGATATTGTTGTTTTAACAGATAATCTTTCTGAAATTGCATGACCTAAACCACCTAACATTGAACCGCCACCTGTTAAATAAAATCCGTTTTTATAAATATCACTAGAATATTCAGCTGATGTTTTTGTTAATGCTCTCTGAATAAAATCACATAGTAAATCTAATGGTATTTGTAGGGCTGAATATATATCGGAACCTTTTATCTGCATTTGTTTTGGTAATCCGGTAATTGTATTTCTACCATAAACATCTAAATTGGGAGGGTTTTGTATTGGTAAAACATTGCCTATTTCTATTTTAAGCCTTTCGGCAGTTCTCTCATCAATAAGGAAACTATATTTGCCATTTATCTCTCCAATAATAGCATTAGTAAAACTGTCTCCTGATACAGCACGGTCTAAGGAATTTGAGTTTTCCTGAAAAACATTTCTTTGAGCTGTAAGTATGGTGATGTCGGTTATTCCTCCGCTAATATCAACCAGCAACTTACCAGTTGAATCCAAAGGAATTCCTGCGCCAAGGGCGGCAGCAATGGCCCTATCCATAATTTGAGTTCTTCTCATACCCAAGTCATATAATATCCTAATAAGCTCTAATTGATCTCTTTCATTTACCGGTGTTGGGAAGGATATGATTGCCCTTGGTCGAGAAAACATACTTTTTTTCTTTAAAACTTTTGCCACTGCCGATCTAAGCAATTCAGCTGTCATGTCAAAGTTTTCTATATTACCTCTTTGTAGTGGTCTAAAAGCAAATATATCACTAGGGGTTCGACCTATCATTTCGCTTGCCTCATGTCCAAAGGCTAATATTTGGTGGGTACTATTATTAAAAACAAAAC
>JAAZPT010000319.1 GCA_012797085.1 Christensenellaceae bacterium
CTCCGGCTTTTTCAGCGGGAGAGTTGGCTTCAACGTTTCTAATGCTTGCACCCATGGGTATTATACCTTGTATTACTGCGGTGCTGTTAGGGTTGATTCCACTTATTGTAACACCGATTCTCGGTTTACTGCCGGTTAAAGGTTGATCGGTACTTTCATTTTTAATGGCTACATTTTCACCCTTTAAAGCCTTTTCAATTAAAGGTTTGGCTTCATTTATAGGTATTGCCATCCCTATACCGTCGATTTGTGCACCACTGCTAAAGCCGCTCTTTGTATATTTTAATGTAGGCACACCCATAAGTTCGCCATTTACATTAAATAATCCACCACCGCTGTTACCGCTGTTTATAGCAGCATCGGTTTGTATCATTGAATTTATATTCTCTGTACGTTTACCATATTTATCCGTTCTTGAAGACGTGGATATTTGGCGTTCAATTGCTGAAATTACACCTACAGTAGTTGTACCCGGCAGAGATATAGGGTTGCCTATACAAATTGCCCAGTCGCCAATTTTTAATGTATCACTGTCACCCAACCTTACTGCAGGTAACTTTAAGTCTTTAGCTTTTAAAACTGCCAAGTCTTTTATTTGGTCATAGGCTACAAGTTCCGCCTCGTATGTTTTTTCATCTACTACAACTTCAAGGCGAGTATTTTTATCAACTACGTGGTAATTTGTTAGGACATAACCTTCATCACTTACTACAACGCCACTACCTGCGCCATATAGCACTTCTTTTTCTGTAGGTCTTTGAAAATTTCCAAACCCTCGGAAGTCGCCGAAACCGAAGTCAAAACTAAAGCTGCCATAATCATTGTTACTAGCATCTGAGTAGTTGTTTATACCAACAACACTACCATGCACCTCTTCAATAGCCTTAGTAAAAGGGTTTGTAACTATAACAGTTTGAGCAGTTTCATCGGCACGATGAGTATTTAAACCTACTGCTGTACCCAATAAAACACATACTAAGGATAATGCTATTATTTTTAAATAATTTTTTTTCATTAAGTAAACCTCCTCTTCTTGGTATACTTACATTATAAAGATTATTTTTGTCTAAATTATGAATTAAAAGTAAATTACCTGTAAATTCTTATTTGTTGGCATTTTCCATAATATAAATAGCTATGGCGTTTTCCAAACGCTTTTTTTCCACCATACATTCAAAATCATGGGGTTCCGAAATATTTTTGTTGAAATTATATGCATTTGCTGTGCAACCACCGGCACAGTAGAATTTAGCCCAACAATTTTTACATTTTTCCTTATGCAATACATTGTTATTTGCAAAAACAGCTTGCATATCTGTATTAAATGTATTGTTTAATACAGAGCCCATTTTATATTCTTCCTTACCAACAAATTGGTGGCAGGGGTAAATATCTCCATCGGCAGCTACTGCAACATATTCATTGCCTACACCACAACCGTTCAGCCTTTTTTTAAGGCAAGGACCACCGGTTAAATCTATATTATAATGGAAAAAGCTGAACCATTTACCATTTTTTCTACGATCCATATACATATGGGCAAGCCTGTCATATTCCTTTTCCATTACAGGGAAATCAGCCTCTGTTAAGGCATAACTTTCTGTTTCCGGGGCCACAACCGGCTCAATGGAAATTTGTTCAAAGCCCTCATCGGCAAGGTATAAAATATCATTTGCAAAATCGAGATTATACTTTGTATATGTTCCTCTAATATAATATTGTTGTTGCTTACGAGCCTCAACAAGCTTTTTGGCATTTTTTAAAACAACATCATAACAGGATTTTTGATTAACGCCGGGGCGCATTTTATCGTGAACATCTTTACGACCGTCTATGGATATTACTACATTATCCATTTCTTTATTCATATAGGCTATGTTTTCGTCATTTATGGCTAAACCGTTTGTCGTTATGGTGAATTTAAATTTTTTATCGTATTTTTTTTCTAAATCTCGGCCATAGGCAACGATTTTTTTAACGTTTTCAAAGTTCATCAAAGGTTCACCGCCAAAAAAGTCAACCTCTAAAAACCTTCTGTTGCCACTTTTTTTAACCAACCAATCCAAAGCGGCCTTACCCGTTTCATAGCTTATCAATATCCTGTTTTTCATATGGAACTCACCGGTATCGGCAAAACAATATTTGCAGCGCATATTGCAGTCATGAGCTACCAATAGGCACATTGCTTTTACTACAGAAGGGCCTTCCATTTTAAGGTCTTCATCCGTATAGTTATGGTTAACATCAATAAGCCCTTTAGCCTTCATTTCATTAAGCTCATCAAGGGTTTCCGCTACTAAAGTTTTATCATATTCTTTTTCTAATATATTTTTAATTTCCTCTTGGCTATGAGTATCCCACAGCTTTAGAGCATCAAAAGCTAAATCGTCAGGTAAAAAGATCGATCCCGAGCCTACGTCCAAGGCAATTTTGTTACCTAAAGCTTCAAAACAGTGTATCAAATTTAATCTCCTTTTATTAAACATAAAAAACCGTGACTAATTGTCACGGTTTAGTCATTGTAACTTATTTGTTCAATGAGCGGTTTAGTTTTCCTTCGCGACCAGAAATTTCTTGTGCACTTTGTTTTTCGCAGGATTGGTTACCAACTGTGCAACTGGTTTTGCATGCGCTTTGGCAAGATGAACGGCATTCGCCACAACCGCCTGTTTTAACTGTATCACAAAGTGAGGGGGATGCTACGGTTTTAATATGTTTCATTGGAATTCACTCCTCTTTTAATATCGAAACCATTATACAACATATTTATTTAAGGTGCAACAAGCATTAATGTATAATATTCTACTTTAAATAATGAATGCTTTATAAAAAGCACTTTTTATATATATTTTTTAATAATGCAATTTAATAC
>JAAZPT010000320.1 GCA_012797085.1 Christensenellaceae bacterium
ACATTCAGGGTTTTCTTTAACAATTTTATTTAATATAGGATCAAATTCATTATGAAAAACATCATAACTATGTGCAAACTCTGCAGCGCCCTCAATTACATCTATAGCTACATCAATTTTTTTGCTATCATACAGCTTGTTTATGGCTTGTATGGTTTCGCTTTTCTTTTTTAACATTTGTTTTGTAAAGTATAGATATATTTTGTTAGGCAAATAATACCTTGCTATATGCAACATACTTCCATCATAACTATCCCTTACAGGGTCGCTATCACCAATTGGAGAGAATAATACTTTTTTATTCAACTTTTGTACCTCCCATACCTAATGTGGTTTTTACACCTGTACCGCTATAATTTGCAAAATTGGCAACTAAATTAGCAAGCCTTATAATGCTTTCAGATCCCCAAAAAAACAGCTCCACAGTTCCTACAAAGCCGGGTATTCTAACACCCTTCATATGATAATTTAAGCTTCTTAAATTATATTTGGAAATTTTACAATTATCCCAAAGCATATCCTCTAACACAAAGCGTTTTGCCCAGCTGTTCCACTTGTTGCATAAGCTGTTCATAATTAAGCCGGCACTTGGGAACAGGGCATAGTCTTGCTCGGTTTTAAAAGTTGTTGGGGTTCTAAATTCAAATAAAATATTTTTTTTATAGTCGTCGTTAACTAAAAATTTATTTGCTAAGTCCTGCTCTAAAATATCAATACAGCTTTGTTGTTTTATAAAAATTTCAGTATTGAACTTACTTAAATTATAGCTTTTGTTAAAATCCAAATCTAAATCGCTGTTTATAATCCAGCTATCAGGTGTTAAATGTTGGTTAAAAAACACACCTTCGTGTATTTCATTTGCCAAATTATTATCCAGGTTCGCTAAAAAAGCGCTATATAAGGGGTAGCCCCAAGAGTAAGAAAATCTACCCTCATACTCTATATTTAATTTATATTGCTTCAATTTCATTAATACCTATTCTGCATATTCCCATTTCCATAGTAACGCCGTTTACCTTTGTACATTTTAAAATATGTGGCGAAACGCCTATTTCAATATCTTTTTCGTGGTTGTGCATATCAGGTTTTTTGCGACTACCAAATCTATAAGCAAGGTCTTTAGCAATTTTTTTAACGGCATCTTTTCTTTCATAAAGGGAATAATTTATAGTTTTGCTTGCGTAACCTACGCCACCACCCAAAAACAATATATCGCCATCATAGTGTTTAGGCGCTTTAAAATTAAAGTGATTGGAATAGTTGTCACGATAATCTCCAGCAAACCAAGCAATAAAATCTAAAATATGATTAGCATCGTAAGGGAAAGCATTATCGCCTTTATGCTTAATAGCCATTTTAAATTTTATTTTTGTTCCAGGCCTTAGGCATTCTCTGCACAAGTTTAGCAATGATTTTGGCTCATTTCCTTTGACTGTTATATCAACCTTTTTGCATACAATTAAATCCTTTGTGCTCAAAGGCAAGCTGTCGCTAATAATTAAGCTTTTAAAAATACTTTCACTTATTTTTCCAAATTTTAATTCTTCTATTTTTTGTGCAGTTGTATCCTTGTTGTTAATATCTCTAAATTTATCAAATTCTTCCCCACGTACCAAATCATTTAATATAGCTGTTCTAATATAGCCCTTTAATGTACTGCCGGGAATATAGGGCAAACCATGGGGGTCCTTAATAAATTCATCAATACTGTCTCGATTCCTGATTGAGCCTGCGTCGGCAACGGGCATACTATATTTTATTGCACTTTGATAATTGCCTATTCTATTGTATGTTAAAAAATTTGTTAAACTGTTTGTGTCCATCATAAAAGCTTCATATTGTTGAGGAAAAGCCTTATAAAGCTTAAAGGGGTCGCAAACATTAACCCTTCCGCCATCTAAAATAAAATCTTTTTTTGATATTTTTTTGCCATTGCCTACATGTACCGGAGTTAAAACTTCAAGGTTTACATCATAATATTTCATACATTCACCTCCATAAACATAGGTATAGCATATCTATAAACAGGGTGTTCATCATTGCCCACATCATAAATATCGCCTTCAAAGGTGTTTTTAAAAACGGAGCCGGCGGTAAAAGTATAAAAATCTTGCTTTTTGTACCTACTTTGGTTTATAAAGCCGCTTCTTTTTTGCAGCATATAATTAGCATCTTCAAGGCAGTTTTCAAGTTCAGCAGGCTTAGCCATTGAGCTGTTAAGAAGAATATTGGTGTTTCCTTTTTCAAAATCAAAACATTTTTCTATAGTATATTCAAAGCGCCCTAAGCCACCGGACCTTTTACCTCCAATACCTGTATATTGAAGGCTATTAAACAACTCAAAAACTTTTTCGTCTTTATGTTCAACAATTAAATACAATCCAGAATTATTATAAAATGTATAGGTACCCACAACAAAAGGGTCTTGACCAATACAAACTTGGGTGCGTATATCCTCCTCGCCTAATAAAAAGCTTTCAAGCTCATCTTCCGGGTATAATGTGCCTTCTAAAAAGGGATTTATAGCATCAAAGGGAATATATTTTATTTTTTTAAAAAGTTTATAATTATCTGTTTTTTGTTTTACATACAACATTGGTTTAGGTATATAGTAATAATCATCAATATAGGGCATAGCATCGGATATTTTTAAGTTTCCTGCCTTAGTATAATTAACAAACTCTTCAATATCCTTACATTCCAAACACAGTGCAGAAAACAAAGTATCTGCCTTTATTGAATATTCGCTATCGCTTAAATTTTTCACACCAATGTGTATAGGGGATAAAAACTTCATCCTAACTATACTTCTGTTCATTTTACACCTCTAATTTTACTTGAGGAGCATCACCAAAAACATTTATAACTTCGAAATTGTTAAACTTAATTTTGCCACTACCTCTTGTTCCGTGCCCTCCAAGATAATCGTTTTCTAACAGTTTTATAGCTGTTGATATGTTTTTAAAATCCTCATCAACTTCATTTTCATTTAAAACATCATATATAAGTTCAAAATCAAACACTGCCTCCCTGCTAACCCTTTCAATTTGCCTCGGGTTAGAAATGGCCTTTAATCTATCAATTGTGTTTTCTGTTTTTACTTCTGTAAGGCGTGTATAGGATTCTTTAAACCTTTCAATACTATCCTTGTTCAAAAAACAATCTCTAAATTTTAGGCGTGAAGGGGTTATTTTATTGTTTTTATCTCCGGAACTTCCAAAAAGTCTTAATACTTGCTCATCATCGTCATTATGGGATTTGCTTGCACCAAATGTTCTTTGTAATAAAAACCTCATTTTACCCTTTAAGCTGCTACCCGGAATTATCGGGTTGCCAGAAATTGTATCCCTAACTACAGGACTATCCACTGTACCAATTGCTGAATAACCACTTGTACCACCTATATGTAAACCTGTAACAACCTCTATTTGTCCTTTAATTAATAATTTAGCAAAACTCATTATTCTTTACCTCCAAAATATTTGTGATAAGCAACCAACGCTTCAAAATACTTACAATAATCTATAAATTTTTTTCTACTATCGCCAATTTCATTTATCATATTAAGTAAACCGGTTTCGTTAAAAAAATAAGCTAATTTGCCGTTTGGATATTCCTTTTCCTCCCATCTTGCCATTGTTTCCCTATCCCTACCGGCATCATAAATCATTTTAACTTTTAAGTGTAAAATTCTGTCAACATAATCATTGTTAAGTTTTTCGCCGGGTTCAAGGACTATATCGTTATACAGCTCATTTACTTGCGCCAACAAATCCCTGATTTTACTTGAG
>JAAZPT010000321.1 GCA_012797085.1 Christensenellaceae bacterium
ACTTCAAATTTCATTAGTTTATACCTCCTCTACCATTACAAGCTTTTTAGATGTATACAAATTCTTAACATAAAATATTGTAGATATTCTTGTTAAGAGAAACTTGCTTATTATTAATGCCGTAAACATGCTTGTAACAATACCTAAAAACAATGTTATTGCAAAACCTTTAAGTGAACCGGTCGAGAATATAAATAATACTACAGCAGCTATAATTGTTGTAACATTTGAGTCTATAATTGCAGACATAGCATTTTTAAAGCCTATACTAATCGCAAATTTTAATGGTCTTGAAATTTCAAGTTCTTCACCAATACGTTCAAAAATAATGACATTTGCATCGACAGCCATACCAATACTCAAAACAACTCCAGCAATACCCGGTAATGTTAGCTGTATGCCTGGAATTACTGCAATTAAGAAGAATAATAATGCTACATAAATTATTAACGCCCATGATGCGACTAAACCCGAAACTCTATAACGCAATATCATTATCAACATAACAAGCACAATACCAAGGGCCATTGCCTTTGTAGCTTTTGCTAAGGCATCAATACCTAGTGTTGCAGATATAGTATCCACCTTTTGTTGAGTAATTTCTAAAGGAAGAGCACCTGATTGAATTTGTGTTGCTATAGTTTTTGCTCTCTCTTCGGTACCAAGTCCTGTTATAATTCCTGTTCCGCCAGTTATTGGAACTTGTACAGTAGGACTCATAAGTTCTTCACCATCTAAATGAATAGAAAGATTTTTACCAATATTTTTACTTGTAACTTCAGCAAATATTTTTTGACCTTCATCAGTTAAAACAAAATTAATTGCAGGATTAAAATTCTCATCTTTACCTTCAACTGCAGTCTTAAGGTGTTTACCTTCCATAAATACATTGCCATCCGGATCTAGGAATTCCAGTTTAGCAGGGCTACCAATCAAATCTAATATTGCATTTGGATCTTGCACATCAGGTATTTCAACTCTTATTCCACTTGAGCCTAATTGAACAACTGTGGCTTCCGGATAACCCTTATCTGTTAATCTATTACTAATAACATCTATTGTGCTATTTAATAGTAAATCAAAATCAGCACCCTTTAATTCTTCTGTGATTTTAGCTTCATACTCAACATATACCCCGCCCTTTAGATCTAAACCTAATGATATTGATTTTGGCCAGTTATCTCCTTCAACGTTTGTAGTGGGTATCCATGGTAATAACTTGTACAAACCTCTATTATCTAGCCACATACCATTAATTCCAATATAAACAATTACTATTGTAAATATTAGAGCTACGCAAAGTCCAACTATTGCAGACTTTTTAGTTAACTGTTTTCTCTTTTTCAATTTAAAAACTCATCCTTTACTAAAATATTTTGTTAAATTATAAATTTGTTTATCCAAACTTGTCATCAGGGTGAAAGGCATAATATATAGCTTTATTATATACCTCATTGATCATCGGATTACCATTTGAATCTTTTATAACATTTGAACTGTTTTTTTGTTTTTTATTTTGAAAAAATTTGCAGTTTTTTAAAAAAATTGTATTGTTGC
>JAAZPT010000322.1 GCA_012797085.1 Christensenellaceae bacterium
TATAAGGTTTAGAGCCATCTGCTGCTGTTAAAGTCCAAACAACCTCATCCCCTACTTTAGGTGCTGGAATATTTTGTGTTATACTCGCAACTATAGGTGGAACATATGCTGTTACAATAACTTGTGGGCTTGTTTCTGTAACAACTGTTCCTTCATTATCCCTTACAGAAACCTTTGCTTCATATGTACCAACAACTGTTGGCTCATACGTGTAACTTGCATTGCTTGAATAAGGCACGGATTTTTGTAGTACGCCACTCTCGTAAATATAATATGAATATTCATAAGGTGATTTGCCACCATAGGCATTAGCATAGAATGTTACCTTTTCATTGTTTTTAAGTCCAACTTTATCTACTTGAACATTTAAAGCTAACGGATTTGATAATACGCTTATATCTTTACTTGACCTAAAATTTACAGTATCATTGGCGTCTTTAACATAAGCAATTATTTTATAAATTCCTATCTCTGTGGGAGTATAGCTATAAGAAGCATTTGTTGAATATTCTTCCGTAATAAGTAGTGTTCCATTTTTATAAACTTCATATTTATATTGATAAGGTGCTTTTCCACCCTTTGCATGAATTGTCCAAACAAGGGGATCACCTACTATGGAGCTGTCTACTTTATTTGCTATTATGTTTGTAATATCAAGAGGGTCCGCTGCAATATCCGCAACAGGTACATGTGGGCTTGTTTTGCTTATAACTTTACCCAAGGAGTCTTTAACGAAACATGTAACACAATAATCACCTTTCTCAAGAGGAGTATGGCTTATATAGTTTGCTGTTGTGTATGCTGTGGTATGTATTCTAACACTATCTTGATATACATAATAAGCGTATGTGTAAGGTGCTTTTCCACCCTCTGCATTTGTAGTCCAAACAATGCTTTCGCCTACTTTTGCCTTATCTTTGTTTGCATATACTTTAGTAATTTTTAATGCCGGATATGCTTTAATATTAACTTCTTTGCTTGCTACAAATCTGCTAACATTTGCTGAATCTTTAATAAATGCTATAACTTTGTAATTACCTGCACTTGATGGTATATAAGAAAAAGAGTTTGAAGATGTGTACCATCTTTGTAACTGATAAACACCATCTTTATAAAGATAGAATGCATATTGATATGGCGCTTTTCCACCAACCGGAGTTGATGTCCAAGTAAGGGTATCACCCACCATACCGCTAATACGGTTGCAACTTACTAAAACTTGCATTCCTGTGTTTCTAGGTTTCAATACTTTTTTAGCCTCTGCTTCAGCAGTTGGCCATGATATGAATGAAAACATCATTACAATTACTAAAAGCATTGAAGCAAATCTTTTAAGTTTATAATTAACTTCCATTTTTTACCTCCTATAAAAATATTACTTTATTGCTATATATTACTGCGGATTAAACTCATCTGTTTTAATGCCACAGAGAATGTCAGCTATCCTTTTGCTGGCAAAACCATCGCCATAAGGGTTACTGGCTTTGCTCATTTTGTTATAAGCTTCCTCATTTGTAAGGAGTTCTTTAAAGTTTTGATAAATAAACTCCTCATCAGTACCTACAAGTTTAAGTGTACCCGCCTTAATGCCTTCAGGGCGCTCTGTTGTATCTCTCATCACAAGCACCGGTTTGCCTAGGGAAGGTGCTTCCTCTTGTATACCACCACTATCTGTAATAATAAGGTAACTACGAGCTAAAAAGTTGTGAAAATCTAAAACATCGAGGGGTTCAATTATATGAATTCTATCACAGCCGGCAAACTCCTCATCAGCAGCCTTGCGAACAACAGGATTCATATGTATAGGGTAAATTGCCTTAACATCAGGTGTTTCTTCAATAATGCGCCTAATAGCTCTAAACATGTTATGCATAGGTTGGCCCAAATTTTCACGCCTATGGGCAGTAATCATAATAAGCCTGCTATCCTTTGCCCATTCAAGTTCTGAATGGGTGTAGTTTTCCCTAACCGTAGTTTTAAGGGCATCTATCGCCGTATTGCCGGTGATGTAAATACTTGACTCGTCCTTCCCCTCCTTGATCAAATTGTCCTTAGACATTGTTGTAGGTGAAAAGTTATACTTTGCAATAATTCCAACAGCTTGACGGTTAAATTCTTCCGGATAGGGTGAATAAATATTGTAAGTTCTTAAGCCTGCCTCCACATGTCCAACGGGTATTTGCAGATAAAAACAAGCAAGAGCTGTTACAAATGTTGTAGAAGTATCGCCATGTACAAGTACAACATCGGGCTTAACTTCTTCCAATACGGATTTAACGCCTAAAAGAATGTTTGTTGTAATATCAAATAATGTTTGACCCTGCTTCATAATAGAAAGGTCATAATCCGGAACAACATCAAAGGCTTCAAGTACTTGATCCAACATTTGCCTATGTTGACCTGAAACACATACTATAGTTTCAATATCCTTACGTGCCTTAAGCTCATTTACTAAAGGGCACATTTTAATTGCCTCAGGCCTTGTGCCAAACATTAGAAAAACTTTTTTCATTTTAAACTCCTATAACTTATAAACGTTTGAAATGTTGATAATGTTCCTTGTATCCAAAATAATTTTATTTTTAATTTTATCAACATTTTCTAAAATATGGCTGTGGCCAACCATTATAACTACAAAGTCTATATCATTTAAAAACTCATCAAAGTTTTTATATTGGTTTTCAACAATATTCTTTTTAACCCATGGGTCATACACTTTTAAGCCTGATGCAAGGTGTTTTTCCATATTCTCAATTAATTGAAGGCTTGGACTTTCCCTTGTATCATCAACGTTTTCCTTATATGTAAGGCCATATAAGCCTACACGACCAAGGTCTTTAATATTATGCTCTTTCATAATACTATGCATACGGCTTAATACAAATTCCGGCATGGAATCATTTACAAGCCTTGCTTGTAGTATAAGCTTTGCCAAGTCAGGATAGTCCCCAACAAGGAACCATGGGTCTACAGATATACAATGACCACCAACACCCGGCCCCGGGTTAAGTATATTAACACGAGGATGTTTGTTGGCTATTTTAATAATTTCATAAACATCCATATTATCGTTACGGCATATTTTTGCCAACTCATTGGCAAAGGCTATATTAATATCCCTAAAGGTATTTTCAACTACTTTACTCATTTCCGCAGAGCGAATATCCGTAAGTATAATATCCCCTTTACAGAAAGAAGCATATAGGTCTTTAATTTTTTGAGCTATAGCCTTATCGTCAGCCCCTATTGTACGGCTGTTGTACTCAAGCTCATATATCATATTGCCGGGAATAATTCTTTCAGGTGCATGAACAATATGAACATCTTCACCGGTTACCAAGCCATTTTTGCTTATTATTGGCCTGATAAACTTGTCTATAGTACCGGGAGAAACCGTTGATTCTATTACTATTATCGCACCCTTAGGGCATATTTCCAATATGGTTTTTACTGAGTTTTGTACATATTTAGGGTCTATTTGTTTAGTGTTTTTATCATATGGTGTAGGTACTGCAACAATATAAACATCTGTTTTTTGATACTCATTGGAAAACTCAATTTTTTTAGCTGTCGCCTTATCAAACAGTTCTTGTAAGCCCTTTTCCTCAAAGCTTACTATACCTTGTTTTAATGTATTAACCAAATCGCTATTATAATCTGTACCAACAACTTCTATATCATGGGCTGCAAACATTAATGCAGTTGGTAAACCAATATAACCTAAACCTATAATATTAATCATCAAAAGTCTCCTTATTTTTAGTAACAATATTATAACACATTTAACAAACAAGAATTAAATATGTAACAATATTTTTACATTAAAACTTTAAAATTATACAGGATATTTACATATTCTGCACTGTAAATTTTAGCATACACAAAGTATAAAGTCAATATAATTAGCCAATTTCGCCATATAGACGGACGCCAACGATTAGTGCTACTATATGTTGTGTCTTTATAATAAATAATTTTAAAAAATGACTAAAGATTTACAAACATTAATTGATTTTGTAAAAAACAATAAATAAAAAAACTCCTTTTAAAACAAATATGATATCCCTTTCACGGCAAGGATAAAATGCTGCATTTGTTAAAAAGAGCTTAAAGGATTTAATTATTTGAATTAATAAAAGCTGTTTTATATATAGAGAATATTTTGCTATCTTCAAGCAAAGAGGATTGATACACTATTTGCTTAACGCCTTTTTCCTCATTTAATATAGCATATCTTTGACCTTTTATTAATTCTCCTGCCTTATTTTTTAGTTGATGGTCATTATACAAAACAATATCACTTACAGTTTTTATATATAGCATTCTTTTAGGAAGGACCAAAATAAAATTATCTAGCGGCATTTCTCCTGCGTTTGTTAGGGCATTTCCATCTTTATATATATGGTAGATTATTGTTTGTTTGCCATTATTTTTGTTTGTACACAATAAGGGGGTAGGTAAAAAATTATCGGTTGCCCTTTGCGGCACAGCAACATAAACTCCAAAACCTGCAATTTTATTAGGATTATGGCGAATGTTTTCCTTTGACAACGCGCCTTTCCAAACTTCATTTTTAAAATTACCTTCAACAACCTCAAGGCTACCATCATCATTTACTGCAGTAACTACCCCTGCATGGCTTATTTTGTTTATATTAGATATGTTGCTGTAATCATCATTCTCAGTTTTATGCCAATTATAAAAAACAATATCGCCCGGTACCACATTTTTAATATAATTAGGGCTAAAAAAAGCAAGAGATATACCTTGTTTTTTTGTAGAGCCTCCCGTCATAAACCTGCAGGCTAAATTTTTGACATTTGCAGAAGCTATTCCATCAAAAACCGCATTATAAAGGCCAGCTTTTTTAAAGCACCAAGCCAAAAATATACTGCACCAATCAGCATTATAGTTCACATCTCCAGGCTTTGCATTTTTAAACATCTCTTGATGATAAGCTGTAGATCCATCACTATCCTCAAAATATCCAATTTGGCTGTTTACTATTGTTAAAATCCTTTCCCTATACTCTTGCTGTCTAAAGTAGTAGGGAATGGGTTTTGCAGGAGCAGTAGCAAAGGCTGAAGAATTGGCAGCTTCAATACCCAATTCATTCATGCCACAACAATTCAATAACCCGGCTAATCCAGAAATCCATCGCAAAACTACTGCAGAAGAAGTATGGTCTGCCACCGA
>JAAZPT010000323.1 GCA_012797085.1 Christensenellaceae bacterium
CATCGGAAATAGATTGGATATGCGTAAACATGGTATATTCAAAAAGAGTAAAGCCCGGCATGAAGTACTCAAAGGTTGTTGAAGAATTAAAAAAGGATATGCCAAGGAAAAATTAAACACTGTTAGCACTTTATGTTAATTAGTACTAAAAAGTTCTTGCATTATGTAAAATGAGATGTTAAAATAATATTAGCAAGTTTTTGCTTATATTATTTTAAGGAGGATTTTAGATGACAGATAAAAGAGGCAATATTTCAATCGAAGCCCATAATATAATGCCAATTATTAAAAAGTGGTTATATTCCGATAAGGATATTTTTATAAGGGAATTAGTAGCTAACGGAACAGATGCAATAACAAAGCACCGTATGTTAAACCCGGATGCAGTAGATAATTATCGAGTAGTTGTTACTGTAGATAAAGAAGCTAAAACATTAAGCTTTGATGATAACGGTATTGGTATGACTGCCGATGAAATAGAAAAATACATTAACCAAGTTGCTTTTTCATCAGCCGAAGAGTTTCTTAAAAATTATGAAGGCGAAGATGCTGAAAATAAGGGCGGTATTATCGGCCATTTTGGTTTGGGATTTTACTCAGCTTTTATGGTAGCAAAAAAAGTAACAATACTTTCAAAAAGCTATGTTGAAGGCTCACAAGCTGTTACATGGGTAAGTGAAGACGGTATGAGTTTTGAAATGAGTGCAGCCGAAAAGGAAGATTATGGCACGCTCATAACTCTTGATATTGCAGATGATGAAATGGAATTTTTAGATACATATCGTGTTAGGGAAGTATTAAAGCGCTATTGCGAGTTTATGAAAGTACCTGTATATTTAAGAAGTATAGAGGACATCAAAGCTGCCCAAAAAAGAATAGATGAAGCAGCTAAAAAAGCGGCAGAAGATGAAAAAACTGAAGAAGACGGCGAATCTAAAGAAGATAATAGGTCTGAAGTTAAAAGTGCCGAAGAACAAGGTACTTATAGAATAAACGATGTATATCCCCTATGGTTAAAAAAGCCCAGTGACGTTGCTGATAATGAATACAACGAATTTTATCATAAGTTATTTGGCGGTTTTGAAGACCCCTTATTCCAAGTACACTTAAATGTGGATTATCCTTTTAATTTAAAAGGTATATTATATTTCCCAAAATTAAAACAAGACTTTGGTGTAAACGAAGGTCAAATAAAATTATTCAGCGGTCAAGTGTTTGTAGCAGATAATATAAAGGAAGTAATACCGGAATATCTGTTATTATTAAACGGAGTAATAGATTGTCCCGACCTTCCATTAAACGTAAGTAGGTCCTACTTGCAAAATGATGGCTTTGTTCGAAAAATGAAGGCTTATATTACCAGAAAAGTTGCTGATAGGCTTGTTGGTTTATTTAACAACAAACGCGAAGAATATGAAGGCTATTGGGATGATATTAACCCCTTTATTAAATACGGTTGTATAAGAGACGAAAAATTCTTCGAATCTTTAAAGGAATGTTTGTTGCTTAAAACATCAAAAGATGAATACTTTACACTAAAAGAATACCTTGATAAAAACGAAGAAAAAATCGGTAAAAAAATATATTATGCTGCCGATGCAAAGCGCCAAGCTGCTGCAATTGCGCTATATACTGACAGGGAGATTGATGTTATAATTTTAAATACCATAATTGATAACAACTTTATATCCTTTATGGAATATAGTGGTGGTATAGAAGGCTTAAAGTTTGTACGTGTAGATGCGGATGTTGACGGTTTGGCCGGTGAAAAGGAACACAGCGATGAAGAACTGAAGTCCAAGCAGGAAAAACTTCAAGAACTATTCCGCAAAGCTTTAAATAAGGATGATTTAATTGTTCAAGTAAAAGAGTTGGCGGATGAAAATCTTCCGGCACTAATGTTACAAGACGAGCAAGGCCGCAGGTTTACTGAAATGAGCAGATTTTATGGTCAAAATTTGGGCTTTGGTGAACAATCAACATTGGTATTGAATGCTAAAAATATAGCTGTAAACGCTTTGTTAAGCCGCGAAGAAGATGAAATAAGCACTATGATAGCCAAGCAAATGTATGACCTTGCAAGAATGGCAACAAGACCTTTAGAAGATAATGAAGTTACAGAATTTTTATCAAGAAGCAACAAGATGTTGGCTCTATTGCTTAAATAAAAGATTAATATGTTTACAATAAAAGATAACTTTATGGTATATGTAAAAGACATAGAAAATAGCATAGATTTTTACCAAACAAAGCTTGGTTTATATATGTACGCTATAAATGAGGAAGACGGTTACAAAGTTTATATGAAAAACGATAAAAACGACAACTGTATCTGTCTTATACAAAGTAATGACTTATTCCCCGGTGACATATACATTAAAAGCAAAAATATTGCCAAATCTCATGCAATACATAGCGATATTATTACAGAGCTTGACCCAAAAGAAGGTCATTATACCTTCCTTGATTTGGATAAAAACAAAATACATATTTGTAGCGATTTTGAACACATAATTATGCCAACGATAAAAAAGGAAGTTGACACAAATCAAGATGAGATTCTTGACTATGATGATGAACTTGAAGAAATTGATTAGTAAAAACGCCCCTGATTAATGATAAACACCCCCTTTACTTATGTATAGCAAAGGGGGTGTTTATCATATAGGTATATTTTTTTGTAATTTATATTTTTTACATCAAGCTTTTAACGGTTTCAACTATTTTGTTTGTTGTAATTTCGTATTTTTCATAAATTATTTCTGCCGGAGCGGAGGCGCCGTATTTATCAATACTTATAATTTTTCCATCAAAGCCAACATATTTATACCAAGGCATTGATGAGGCTGCTTCTATTGACACACGTTTTACAACATCCTTCGGTAAAACGGATTGTTTATAACTTTCCGGCTGTTGCTCAAACAATTCCATAGAGGGCATTGACACTACGCTTACATCTATACCTTGTTCAGCCAAAGCACCTTGAGCCTCCATTGCAAACTGTACTTCACTACCACTTGCTATAACTATGCAATCGGGTTTTTCCTTTTTAGCCGGGCTTAATACATAAGCACCCTTTAATGTGCCTTCACCGGTATTATCGTATGTTGGTAAGTTTTGGCGGGAAAGTATTAAGCATGTAGGAGCCTTATCCTTCAAAGCTGAAACCCAAGCATAAGCTGTTTCATGCCCATCACAAGGACGAATTACCCTATTACCGGGTATAGCACGCAAGCCAGCTAACTGTTCTATAGGTTGGTGTGTTGCACCATCTTCACCTACACCAATAGAGTCATGGGTAAGAACATATGTTACAGGCAAGCCCATCATAGCGGAAAGACGAATTGAATGCTTCATATAGTCACTAAATATCAAGAATGTACCACAGAATACACGCAAGCCTCCATGCAGTGCTATACCATTTGATATTGCTGCCATAGCATGTTCACGAACACCAAAGTGTAGTATTCTTCCAGCCCTGTTTTCAGCACTATAGCTACCGCCCCCATTAATTTCCGTTTTGTTACTTGGTGAAAGGTCTGCAGAACCACCTACCAAGTTAGGTATATACTTGGCAAAGCGGTTGATCATATCGCCGGATGTGGCTCTTGTAGCTTTGTTGCCTGAGAATTTATAAAGGTTCTCATCTTTAAAAATTTCTTCAGACAATTCATTTTGATTCCAAAGTAGCCATTCTTCATATAGCTCAGGATATTCATTTTTATAAGCATCCAGCATTTTTTGCCATTCTGCTTGTTTTAATGCCTTTTCATCGGCAATAGCCTTTGTATGTGCATATACTTCCGGATAAATTCCAAATGCTTCAGTATCAACACCTAAAAATTCACGAGCTTCTTGAATACCCTTTACACCCAAGGGCGAACCATGAACACCTGGCTTATCCTGTTGAGATGTGCAACCATAACCAATTATTGTAGGACAAATAATAAGTGTTGGTTTGTCACTTTGTTTGGCTTTTTCAAGAGCTGGTAATATTTGTGTATAGTCGTTTGCATCATCAACTTTAAGTACATTCCAACCATAGGCTTTATAACGAGCTTCAACATCCTCCTTAAAAGCGATGTCTGTACGACCTTCAATTGTGATATTGTTGTCGTCATAAAGTAAAATCAGTTTGTTTAATTTAAGTGTGCCGGCTAAAGAGCTTGCTTCGCTTGCTATGCCTTCCATCATACAGCCGTCACCACATAAAGCATAGGTATAATGATTTACAATCGGATAGCCTTCACGGTTGAATTTAGCTGCAAGCATAGTTTCAGCAATAGCTAAACCAACAGCGTTGGCAATACCTTGACCCAATGGCCCGGTTGTAGTTTCAACACCGTCTGTATCCATATATTCCGGATGCCCAGGTGTAATACTACCCCATTGCCTGAATTGCTTTAAATCTTCCATGCTTACATTATAGCCAAACAAATGTAGCATTGTATACAATAATGCACTTGCATGACCGTTTGATAATACAAACCTGTCGCGGTTTGCCCATTTACTATCCTTTGAGTTATAATTCATAGCTTTTGACCACAAGGCATAAGCTATTGGCGCCATACCCATTGGTGCCCCCGGATGTCCACTATTAGCCTTTTGAATAATCTCGGCAGAGAGTATTCTAATGTTGTTTACAGTTTTTTGACCAATATCCATATTTACCTCCAAAAAATTTTTATAATACGCCTAAGCCATTTGCTACTTTACTAATAAAGTCTTGGGCGTTTGTAATTATTGTTTTTGCAGTTAAACTGCCTCTATCAAGTAATTTGTTTACAACAAATTCATCACCATCAACAGTATAGATAAAAAGGGGCCTAATTACTCCATCAGAAGTTTTTCTAAAGCATGGAGTCATATTACCTGTTGCTATTGTATGTAACATTGTTGCTAAGCATATAACGGTTGTAGCTGTTCTTACCATGTTTCTCATTTTATCTGCAGCCTCATACACATCGCCTATAACCTCAGGTAATGGACCATCATCCCTTATAGAACCTGCAAGCACATAAGGTACATTGTTTTTTTCGCAAGCATATATAATGCCATTATCAATATTATACTCCTCAATAAACTTTGCAACGCTTCCGGATTTGCGTACTTTGTTTAATACATCTAAATGGTTATAATGCCCATTGTGCACAGACTCTTGAGTATATATATCCTGCCCTAAGGCTGTGTTAAAATATGCCCCTTCCAAGTCGTGGGTTGCAATAGCATTACCACCCATAAGTCCATGGGCATATCCGTTTTCAATTAACAGTTGCATAGTATGCCTGGCATTTTTATCAAAGGTAAAGGCCGGTCCCATTACCCAGACTATTTTTCCATGATGCTTTTCATATTTTAGTAATTTGATAAGCTCTTCATAATCCTTTGAATAGGATGTTTCACGGCTTCTATTTTGCCTAAATACAAATAAATCTTCAATTTTTGTCTTAGGATTTCCAAAGGGAATCGAGTGAACATATATTCCTTCTTCACAGTTCTCTGTTCTGCCTAAAATTACCTTGTCACCAATTTTTAAATTACGGCACTCCACCACTTCAAGCTTATCATTAGCAATTACTACACAGGAATCCATTCTTGATTCTTCTGCAAGCATCCAAGCTCCATCCACTTTAAAATATTCAGGTAACATTGATGTGCTATGAAAATATTCAGGGGCTACGCCATCTTTTTCACAAATTTCAAACTTAACACTTGGTGCCTTTTGAAACTTATCTAAATCAAAATTTGGTTGATTGTATTTCGGCATATCAAACAACAATTATATCCCTTCTTTCTATAAAATTATTTTTGTACCGCTTTCACCTTTCAAAGCTTGTTGAGCCTTAGATAATGAAGCTATAACAGCTTCCCCACCATTGCTTACAAACTGCAAAGCCGCCTCAACCTTAGGCAACATACTGCCCTTGGCAAATTGGTTTTGATTTATATATTCCTCTGCTTGAGCCTTAGTCATTGTTTTAACTTCTGTTTGATTCGGTTTTCCAAAATTGATTGAAACATAGTCAACAGCAGTAAGTATAAGCAATTTATCCGCTTCAATTTCCTTAGCAAGCAATGCTGCAGCAAAATCCTTATCAATAACAGCAGGAACACCTTCAAGTCCTGATTCCGTTTGTATAACCGGCACACCGCCACCACCGGAGCAAATAACTACAAAGCCATTATTAACAAGGCATTTAATGCTGTTAATTTCCACAATTGCTTGGGGCTTTGGCGATGCAACAACACGACGATAGCCGCGGCCGGAGTCTTCAACCATTGAAAAGCCTTTTTGAGCCTCCAATATCTTAGCTTCTTCCAATGTACAAAAACTACCTATGGGTTTGGTAGGGTTATTGAATGCTGCATCGTTTTTATCTACTAAAACTTGTGTTATGAGGCTTACAACCCCTTTATTATTTCCCTGTTGTTTAAGAGCATTTTGTATTGCATTTTGAAGATGATAACCTATATAACCTTGGCTCATAGCACCACATTCCGGGAAAGGCATATCCGTTTTTCCCGTTTGCGCAAAGGCATCGAATGCATTGTTTATCATGCCAACTTGTGGCCCATTACCATGGGTAAGCACAACTTTATATCCTTCAACAACTAAGCCGGCAATAATGCTTGCTGTTTTTAAAATAAGTTCCTTTTGTTCATAGGGCGTATTGCCCAAAGCATTGCCCCCAAGGGCTAAAACTATAGTTTGATTCATATTGCTCCTAACTTAATGTTGCATAAATAACAGCTTTTATTGTATGCATTCTATTTTCGGCCTCATCAAACACTTTTGACTGACGGCTTTCAAACACTTCATCGCTAACTTCCATTTCATTTATACCGAACTTTTGAGCAATTTCTGCACCGATAGTAGTTTTAGTATCATGGAATGAAGGCAAACAATGTAAAAATATAGCTGTGTTCTTAGCCTTATTCATAAGGTTTTTATTAACTTGATATTTGTTTAAAAGTTTAATACGTTTTTCCCAAGCAGAGTCCGGCTCGCCCATGGATACCCAAATATCCGTATAAACAACATCAGCATTGTGTAAGCCTTCATCTGTATCCTCTGTTAAGGTAATTGTACAATCATTTTCAGCTGCTATTTCCCTGCATATGTTTACAAGTTCTTCATTAGGGAACAATTCCTTAGGTGCACAAGCCGTAAAATTTAAGCCAAGCTTAGCACAAGCTACCATAAGTGAGTTAGCAACATTATTGCGTGCATCACCAACAAATGTAAAGTTGATGCCCTTTAGCTTGCCAAAGTTTTCTTGAATAGTAAGCATATCGGCAAGCATTTGTGTGGGATGAAAATCATCAGTAAGACCGTTATAAACCGGCACACCTGCATACTTACCAAGTTCTTCAACTATTTGTTGGCTAAAGCCTCTATATTCAATAGCATCGTACATTCTGCCCAGTACCCTTGCAGTATCGGCAATGCTTTCCTTTTTACCCATTTGGCTGCTGCCCGGGTCAAGATAGGTAACCCCCATACCAAGATCCATACATGCCACTTCAAAGGCACAGCGTGTACGTGTTGATGTTTTTTCAAAAAGCAGAACCATATTTTTGCCTTCCAAA
>JAAZPT010000324.1 GCA_012797085.1 Christensenellaceae bacterium
GGGGATAAAATTTCCAAATTACCTCTAGGAGTTTTTAAAGCGGATACAGCAGGCATATTATCCCGAATGGTTACAGCTGAAATGATTAACTTATCCTCCACTGTTGCATATTATCTTTACAGGAATTTTAGAACCATTGCCTCTTTAGCGGTCGTTGCCATGCTGTCGTGGATATGGGATTTTCGCTTGGGACTATTATTGACTTTAGGAGTTCCTTTATATCTACTAATTCTTAACCTATCCAAGTCCTTTATTAATAAAGGCAAAGCAATGAGTGAGCCTTGTGAAGAAGAGGTTGCCTCCCGTATGGTTGAATTTGCCAAGTGCCAAGGTGCTTTAAGGGCTTGTCATACGGGCTCAAATTATGAGGCGTTATCCTCTGCTTTAAAAAAAGCTGATGTAGTTGGCAAAAAATCACTTGCTTGGCAGTCTGTTGGAATGTTTTTAGGCGGTATGGCAAAGCAAATGCTTGTAACAGTTGCAATTCTATTGATTGTGGGCCTTGCTGTGAAGCGCTCCATAGATGTTTTTCCAGCAATCGCATGCATAGGTATGGTGTTAAGTTTTTCAAAAATGCTTGAAGATGTTTCCGGCAACGTTGCAGGAACAGAAGAAAGACGCCAGCAAATGGATAGAATTGATGCCTTAATGGATACTGGGGAATTAAAAGAGGCAGAATACTCACATGAGTTTAAAGATATCGGCTCAATTGAAATTAAAAATGTAAGTTTTTCCTATGACAAAAAGAACAGAGTTTTGAACGATATAAGCTTTACTGTTAATCCTAAAGAAATGTGCGCTTTAGTGGGCCCCTCAGGATCAGGAAAAACCACAATAGAACACCTGATTGCCAGATTTTATGATGTAGACGATGGAAGCATAAAGGTGAGCGGAGCAGATGTCAGGGACATAAAAATCAAAGATTTGATGGGCCAATTGTCGATGGTATTTCAAGATGTTTATCTTTTTAATGAAAGCCTATTGGATAACATAAAGATGGGCAACCCGAATGCCAACGAAGAGGAGATAAAAAAGGCTTGTGATTTAGCAGGTGTAACAGAAATTGCCAATCGCTTACCGGACGGTTGGAACAGCCGTGTTGGTGAAGGCGGATCTTCCCTTTCAGGGGGAGAAAGGCAGAGAGTTTCTATTGCAAGAGCATTGCTTAAAAAATCCCCTATTGTGCTGTTGGATGAGGCAACAAGTGCTTTAGATGCTGAAAATGAAGCTCATATTGTAAAGTCGATGGAGGAATTAAGAAAGAACGCTACACTTATAGTTATTGCGCACAAATTGGAAACTATTCAAAGGGCAGATAAGATTGTTGTTTTATCTAAAGACGGAAGGATAGAGCAAATAGGAAAGCACGATGAGTTAATTAAAAAAGAAGGAGCCTATAAGAAATTTTGGGATTATAGAGTCAGCACTTCTAACTGGCAATTAGTTTAACAAAAAAGAATGCAGTATATAAGTTTTTAGAAACGAAAAAATAAAACATGGGTAGTGATTCAAAACAATAGAGGCTAATTATATTAGCAAATATATCAGAAATATGAATTATGGAAAGGAGGATTGCATTTTTGGCCTTATAATTTAACAAGCTAAACTTATTCCTGAAAAATAGGGATAATATACTAATTAAAAAATAAAAATTGTAATTAAAGGAGAATAAAAAATGAAAAACAAATCGATGCTTAGTTTATTATTAGCTTTTGTGCTCTTGTTTGGCATAAGCTTGCCGGTCGTAAACACTGAAGAAGCTATACAATCTTCACCGATTAAAATCGGCGCGATGTTTAGCCCCGACGACACCTTGGATCCTGTTACAGTAACATCTCCTGGCGGTATGTTTTTAATGATGAGTCTTTATGATTCCCTGGTCAGCATGCACCCTGACGGAGCGATTCTTAGAATGGCAGAGTCCATCGAAGCAAATGGCACCTTGGATGCCTATACCATCACCCTAAAAGAAGGTTTAGTTTACTCTGATGGTGTAGAAGCGACAGGGCAGGACATCATTGATTCTTTGCGCTATGTTTCCACGTCCCCCAACTATCAATCCATGTATGGGAATATTGATTTTGAGAAATCAACAGCGGAAGAAAACAAAGCGACACTAGCTTTAAAAGAACCCACTTCAGATTTTATTGAATCTGTTCTTGCTATGTGGTCGCCGGTGGCACCCGGAGGCGAATTCAAAGGCATAGGAGCTGGCGGTTTTGTGTTGGAAAAAGGAGACCCACAGACGGGCTATGTTTTAGTAGCCAATGAAAAATATTACGCAGGAAAACCCTCCATTCCGCAAGTGACTATTTTAAATATTCCTGATTCTTTTTCCAAGGCACAGGCTTTACAAACTGGAGAAATTGATTACGCTTGGGGGTTGGATGCCTCAGCGGTTCAAATGCTTTTGAAAAATGAAGGTATTGAGTTGCCTTCCGGCTCTTTGGATGGTGCGATAGCGATGGATTTAATTTTGAATACACGAGTCGAACCTTTTAACGACCCGGAAGTACGTCGCGCGGCTAAAATGACTGTTGACCGGGAAAAGATGGTCGCTGTCCTTTTAGGGAACTATGGCGAAGTGGCTAATGATATGCTCGGAAAAGGCTTTTCTACCTATCCTGAAGATATTGAACAGACGAAAGCCAACAAGGAAGAAGCAAAAAAGATATTCCAAGAAAAGGGTGTAACGGAATTTACCATCGTCGCCTCTGATATTGTACCGGGCATGGTAAATGCCGCAAAGATGATGGCCCAAGAATTTGCAGAGGTTGAGGTCAATGTCGTTATTGAAGAGTTAGATCCGCAGACCTTCTTTGCTCAGATGGGCGATCTTTTCCAAAAATCCGCCTTTACCTTCTATTGGATGAACCGCACACCGATGGCGGAGTTCAGAAGTCAAGTACTAAAGGCTTCTTTCTACAATGTATCGGGCTATACTTCCGATGTGATTGAAGAAAACTTTAAAAAGGCCATCAACACAAGCGATAAAGCTGAGCAGGCAAAGTACGTGTATGCTATTTCTAAGGATATACACGACAACGGCGGAGAGCTAATCTGGGGTTATCAAAAAGATATTACGGCGCACCGCAAGGGGCTTAAAACGGAACTCAACCAAACCGTGCCATGGCTTGCGACCGCTACCTTTGTGCCTGAACAATAAAAGATGTTTAGTTTGATGCTTAAAAAGTTAGGACAAGCTTCCCTCGGGAAGCTTGCTCTAGCGATATTTAAAATATTCGTGATTTGGTTGTTGGCTGTTTTCGTTTTGGGCTTATTGATGGAGGCCTTGCCCGGAGATGTGGCAAGTAACAAGGTAGGTAAACAAGGCTCGGAAGCCGTGGCGGCATTGCGAAAAGAGATGGGGCTTGACAGACCTTTTTTGGATAGGTTTTTCTTTTGGCTGGGTAATTTTTTTAAAGGAGATTTAGGAAAAACTTTATTAACTAAAAAAGATGTAGGTGTAATAATCAAAACGCCATTAATATCATCATTAAGTATTACTACAATAGTGTTTTTGGGCTTGGTTTTTGTTTCAATACCATTATCTATATATTGTGCTTATTATAAAAACGCACTATCTCGATTGATTTCAAGGATGGCTGTTTTATTGTCTTCCGTGCCCGAATTTGTTTTAACGATATTGGCCATAATGCTTTTGTGTATGGAACTTAGACTTTTGCCTGTGCTTTCTATACCGGGACCGGGAAAAACCGTATGGGAAAACCCTGTATCAATGCTTATGCCTTCGCTGTCTCTATGGACAATATGCACAGCTGCTATGTTTAGATATTTAAGGGTTATGATAGAAACCTATGTTAATACCTCCTATGTAAGGGAAGCTTTTTTAGCAGGATTAAATAAAAATAAAATTCTATTTATTCATCTGCTGCCATCTGCTCTACCGGGTATAGCCCAAATTTTAGCATCGACAATACCGTATTTACTTGCCGGGAGCATGGTTGTAGAAACTTTAACAGCATATCCTGGAATGGGCTACACGCTAATTCAAGCTGTTCAATCAAGAGAAACTCCTGTTGTTATTGCTATTGGAAGCTTTTTAATTGCAATAACTATTTTATGCTATTATTTGGCAGATTTTTTAGGGAAAAAAAATAAAAATGAAGGTGGTATACTGTGACGCGAAAATCAAAATTTTGGATAAGTTTTTTTGCTTTTATAGCAGTTGTATCATTTATAAGCCCTATTTTTATAACATTTTTTGATAAGCCCTTTACAAGCCAAAGCATGGCGTTTAGTAGTGGTGGACCATTTAACTTGGGCTATGATTATATAGGTCGCCCTATATTACCTCAGCTTATGCTGGGAGGAAGAGATTTAATGCTTGCCTCTTTATTAACCGCTATTCTTACAAGGTTTTTAGGTATAATGGTGGGCATATATTTAGCCGGAAAAAAGAAATTTGGTAAATTTCTAAGATTTTTTTTAGATGTTCTTCTAGTGGTTCCGGCAACAGTTGTATCTTTAGCAACCTATAATGCATTTTCAGGTTCAGTATATGCTGTTATTCCAATTTCAACAATATTATCCCTTCCTTTTACATCGCGTTATTATGAAAGCAACGTCAGATCTTTATTTACCCTTCCGTTTTATGAGTTTGCTATATTAAGGGAAAAGTATGAAATTAAAGTGATTATTCAAGAAATTATACCGATAATATCAAAGACCATATTAACGGATATGTCGTCTTCTTTTATTGGCGCAATATATATGATTTCCTCGGTTACTTTTATAAGTTCGCAAACAGATAGTAGCTCTTTTTTATGGCCTAAGATGGTATCTGAAAACTTATCAGGATTTTCACTAAATCCATGGGCTTCTTTGGCTCCTTTATTAGCTATTGTTTTATTATCTGCCCCACTTAGTTTTTTTGTAGATTCTATGGAGATAGACAGATTATGATTAAAATTAAAGAATTGACAATTTCCAACAAACATAAAAAGATTTTAGGAAATTTGCATTTAAAAATTAATGAAGGGGACAGGATAAGTATTTTAGGAGAATCTGGAGAAGGAAAGTCAACGCTATCTTTTGCAATATTGGGAGGATTAAATGATGGCTTAATGCTGGAATCAGGAACAATAGAAGTTGATGGAAAAAATATAATTAAAAACGGAAAACTTTTAAAATACAAAAGTATACAGCAAATTCGCCAAGAAATAGGACACCTTGATCAAGATCCCGCTGCAAGCTTAACACCAACTATGAAAACAAAAAGTATTTTGAAAGAATTGGCGAAGGATAAGCAAAATTTTAATAGAGACTATGTTGATATACTTAAAAAATTCAACCTTCCTACTGATAAAGAATTTTTGAACAAGTATCCTGACGAGCTTTCCGGAGGGCAAAAAAGGCGAGTTGCTTTAACAAGAATATTGCTAAGGAAACCCAAAATTCTAATTTTAGATGAGCCTACTTCAGGTTTGGATGAAACAACAAGAAATCAAGTTTTGGAACTTTTAAACATACTTATAAGGGAAGCAAATGCTACTGTTATTACAATTACCCACGACAAGTATGTTGCTAAGGCGTTATCTAATAAATGCTACGAACTGTCAA
>JAAZPT010000325.1 GCA_012797085.1 Christensenellaceae bacterium
AAAATAATTTTGAAGATTTTTCAATGTATACTCAATATATAATAAACACATTTAAAACTGAGGAAAAATCTCAAGGCTAAATAAAAAAGAAATTTTAATTTAGGAGTTTTAATATGAAGAAGATTTTTTTAATTATATTAGCAATATTGTTATGTGCATCTTTAATGAATTCTTCATTTGCAGAAATAAAGGCTGATTCTAAAGCTGCATATGGAGTAGTTACTGGCGGTTGGCTAAGGCTAAGAAGTGGGCCAGGGTATAATTATTCAACTGTTGCTAGTTATGCAACCGGAACTGTAGTAAAGATACAATCAATTACTGGTGATTGGTGTAGAGTCGAAACTCCAGATAACATAGTTGGATATATGAGTAGGTTTTATTTAACATACTCACCTGGTACTCAGCCTGAAATAAATGGCGGAGGATATAATGCCTATGTTTATAGCCCCAATGGTGGACCGGTCAGATTGCGCACCGGCCCAAGCCAAAACTATGGTATTATTGCAACCTACTCTTATGGAACACCGTTATATGTAATAACACATGGCATCAATTGGGATTATATTAGAATTGGTTCACAGTATGGTTACATGATGAATAGCTTTATTAGAACAAATTTAATTCCGATTAATCCCGGTGGCTCAAGTGCAACTTATACAGCATATGTATATAGCAGCAATGGTTATGGTGTAAGATTAAGAAGCCAACCTCACCCAAATGCACCAATTCTTGGAATATATAGCGTTGGAACATCAGTAACAGTATTACAGCACAATTATATTAATGGTTGGGATAGAATAAAAATTGGCTCAAGAGAAGGATATATGATGAATGAATTTATATCCACACAAAATAGTGGGTATAACCAAAATCTTGTTGATTTTACTTTGAATAAAAATGTAGCTAATGTTGGCGATACATTGTATATCACATCAATAAGTCCACAAAATGCTTCTGTGAATTACACATGGAAGCTTGATGGTTATATTATTGGTAATTCTGATAAATTAATAGTTCCCAATAATGCTTCAAATAAAAATATTTCAATTACAATATCTGGAAAAGGTAATTATTTAGGAACAATAACTAAAACAGTATATATAAATGGTTCTATAATTATAACAAATCCACCAGTAACGCCTAATGCTGTAATTAACTTAAGCAATTATGCACCAAAGGAAGGTGATACTATATTTGCAAATATGATACCTGGTGTGTATTCCGTTAGCTATTATTGGTCTGTAGATGGTGTTAATGTAAGTTATAACAACCAATTTACAGCAAGAACACAGGATATTGGCAAAATCATAGTAGTAACTGCTGTTGTAACAAATAGTAATGGCACAAATTACACAACAACAACTCAAACGGCTGCAGTAACAGCAAAAATTATGCCTAAAATATCAAAAATTAAACTTAATAATTATGCACCTGAAGTAGGTAATACTATAGAAGCATGGGTAGAGCCCGGAGCATCAAGTGTTAGCTATGAATGGAGTATTAATGATAATAAATTTTATGGAAATAGTTATACTGTCCAACCTATTGATATTGGTTATCCAATAAATGTTACGGCAACCATTACAGATTCAAACAGTGATATTTATACTTCTTCAACTCAAACAAGTATAATCTTAAAATAGCATATATTATAATTATATAATAATACAAAGAGACGGCGATATAAATTTATGTCGCCGTCTCTTCTTTAAATTTATTTAAATGAAAACTAATATTTGTTCCAATATTATCTATGGATATTATATTAAAGTATCCATTATGCTTATCAATTATCCATTTAGCTAAAGATAAGCCCAATCCTGTACCACCGCTTTCTCTAACTCTTGCCGGGTCAGATCTATAAAAACGATCAAAAACTTTGGATAAATCTTTACTATTTATTCCAATACCATTATCTTGAACACTAAATATAATCTCGTTATTTTTAGATTCACATTTTAAAGATATTTTGGAATTTTCACTGGAGTATTTAATTGAATTGTCCACTAATATTCTAATAGCCTGTTTAAGTAAATCGGTGTCTCCAAAAACAATACAATTTTCTTCATTAGTTATTTTCCATATTCTATTTTTAGCTATCATCATATATTCATCATATATCTCATTTAATAAAACGCTTAAATCAATTGTTTTAAAATTTGTTTCAAGTTTATCTGCATCACCTCGAGCCAAAAATAATAATTGTTCAACAAGTGTTTGCATATGTTTTGATTCAGCCATAATTGCATCAATAGATTCTTCCAAAACATTTATATCACTTTTCCCCCAACGGCTTAACATATTGGTATAGCCCTGTATTACTGCTATAGGAGTTCTAAGTTCGTGAGAAGCATCTGATACAAATTGAGCCTGCTGTTCATAATTTTTATGGAGTCTGTCAATTAAACTATTAACAGCATTTTCCATGTTTTTCAATTCAACATCTTTTACATATAGTTTAGAATTTGGTTTTAAATCTTTAATAGCATTAGTTAAATTTGCATATTTTTGTTCGCTTAAGTTTAGTTTGCTTAGTCGATTTGCCGTTTCTGCCATTGCTTTCAGGGGTGCTAAAGCTTTTACTGTTTTTTTACTAGCTCTATACTTAAAATAGCTGGATATTGGTATTTCAAATAATATAAATAGAAAATTTATTGAAAATAAATATTTAATAAAACTGTTTATTACAACTTTATGATTTATTTCATCATTATTAAATGAATATATAATTTGTATTTGATTATCAACAACTGTACTCTCAATTTGTCTGTTTGTATTCGTTTTATACCAAGCTTCTCCAGTCAACTGGAATTCATTATAGGATAAAAAAACAAAAATTATGAGCAACAAAACAAAAACATGTAAAATAATAATGTTTAAAGTAAAATGTCTTTTCCATATATTATTAATTCTGTGTTCAGTTTTTAATACTTTTTTATTCTTGTTCTTCATTAATACAATATCCAACGCCTCTAACGGTATTAATTAATTTAATATTAAAAACATTATCTATTTTTGACCTTAAATATCTTATGTATACATCAACAACATTTGTATCTCCAGTATACTCATAACCCCAAACCTTATTAAGTAATGTTTCTCTTGAAAGTACTATTGACTTGTTTTCTAGTAAATTTTTTAACAATTCAAATTCAGTAGCAGTAAGGTTTATTTTATTATTATCATATGTTAATAAATGTCTTGAAACATCCATTTGAAGCTTTCCGCAGCTAAGTATGTTAGACTTGGCTGTATTTCTTAGTGTTGATCTTATTCTTGCAAGAAGCTCTTCAATTGAAAACGGCTTTGTAATATAATCATCTGCACCCATATCTAAACCGGTAACTTTATCCGGAATAGCATCACGTGCTGTTAAAAGAATAATGGGAAGATTTGAGGTTTTACGTATTCTACGTAAAACCTCAAGTCCATTTAATTCAGGTAAAAGAATATCCAATA
>JAAZPT010000326.1 GCA_012797085.1 Christensenellaceae bacterium
AAACGCATTAAAAATGCTATAAAAATAGGCTGTAATTTCCACTTATTGCCATAAAATGGAGGATAAAAATGATACCCATAGATGATATGGTAAAAAAACTTTCTTTAACAGTTTTATCACCAACAACAAAAACAGAATTAGACATACCGGTTTCAGACCTTAATAGGCCCGGAATGCAATTTTTTGGTTTTTATGATTTTTTTGCATATGAAAGGCCTCAAGTAATAGGTAAGGTTGAAATGAGCTATCTTGAGGCTCTTGAACCGGAGCAAAGGCGTGAAAGGCTTCAAAAGTACTTCTCGTATAATGTCCCTTGCGTAATAGTGTGCCGTGGCATGACACCACCGGAAGATTTTTTGGAAATAGCAAAGGAGCATGATGTTCCGGTATTTCAAAGCCATATTACAACAACAAAATTATCATTTAATACAATTACTTATTTAAATAATATGTTAGCACCTCGCATTACAAGGCATGGTGTTTTGGTAAATGTATATGGTGAAGGTGTGCTAATTACCGGTGAAAGTGGTGTTGGCAAAAGTGAGGCAGCCCTTGAACTTATAAAGCGCGGGCATCAACTTGTTGCCGATGATGTTGTTGATATCTGTAGGGTAAGTGAACGCCGCCTTGTTGGAGAATCTCCCGAAATGGTTAGATACTTTATGGAAATTAGAGGTATAGGCATTATTGATATTAAGGCAATGTATGGCGTTGGCGCTGTTGTACTAAAAAAGTCTATTGACTTGGTAATGCATTTGGAAAAATGGGATAATACAAAAGTATATGATAGATTAGGATTAACGGAAGAAACCATATCTATATTGGGTGTGAAACTACCACACCTATTAACTCCCGTAAGGCCCGGTAGAAACCTTGCTATAATAATAGAGGTTGCTGCAAGGAACTTAAGCTTAAAACGCATGGGCTATAGTGCTGCTCACGAGCTGGATAAAAGACTAAATAATATGATAGCCGGTGTATAATTTTATAAGGAGGAATTTTATGTTTAATATTGGTATAGACTTAGGTGGTACAGATATTAAAACAGCCATTGTTGATATGGATGGCAATATTGTAGCAAAGGCACAAAGGCCTACTTTGGCACAAAGACCCTATAATGAAGTTGTTAAGGACATGGCTGACAGCGCCCTTGAAGCTTTGGCTAAAACAAGTTATACACTCGATGATATTAAAAATATAGGCATAGGCATACCCGGTATAGCTGATGAAAAAACAGGCAATGTTATATTTTGTACCAATTTAGGTTGGTATGATACACCTTTAAGCAAGGAAATACAAAAGTATATTAATAAGCCCGTGTTTATAAATAATGATGCTACAGTTGCAGGCTATGCAGAATATATAGCAGTTGTTTCTAAAGGAACCCATTCCAGTGTTTTTATAACATTAGGAACAGGTATTGGTAGTGGAATTATAATAAACGGTAAACCATGGAGTGGCTTTCATGGTGTTGGTGCAGAACTTGGCCATGCACCACTTAATGTTATAAACGGTGTTATGTGTACATGTGGTAATGAGGGTTGTCTTGAAAGGTACTGCAGTGCTACGGCATTAATTCGTCTTGCAAAGGAAACCTTACAGAAGGATAACAACAGTATTATATTCGAAAAATGCAAGGGTAATTTGGAAAAGATTAATGCCCGTATGGTTGTTGATGCTGCTAAGGAAAATGATGAAATAGCTGTTAAAATTTTTGACGAATATGTTTTTTATTTAAGCAAGGCTATACTTATGGTAATAAACATAATAGACCCGGAAGTTATAGTATTAGGTGGTGGGGTAAGCAAAGCAGGCAGTTTTTTGGTTGATGCGGTAAATAAAAAAATACCCGGGTTCTTATTGTATAAAAACAGCAAATATCCCGAAATTTTAATTGCAAAATTGGGTGCAGATGCCGGAGTAATTGGTGCTGCAATGTTAGGTAAGGAGTAAAAGTATATTATGCAAATTGATATTAAATCACTATATAAAAGTACAGAATTAGTTGACGGTATGAAAATTACTGTTAGTGCTTGGGTAAAAACTGTTAGAGATAGCAAAAAATATGGATTTATTGAATTAAATGACGGAACATTTTTTAAAAACTTACAAGCTGTGTGTGTAGAAGGTGAAACTGAAAACTTCGAAAACGCTATGAAACTTACAATAGGTAGTGCAGTTGAAATAGAAGGTAATTTGGTTTTAACCCCTGAAATGCAGCAACCCTTTGAATTAAAGGCTAAAAATGTTAAAATTATAGGCTTAAGTGATGCATCATATCCTTTACAAAAAAAGCGTCATTCAGTTGAATATTTAAGAACTATTGCTCACTTACGTCCTCGTACAAACTTATTTACAGCAGTATTTAGAGTTCGTTCTGTAGCGGCACAACTTTTACATAAATTTTTTGCTGAAAATAACTTCGTGTATGTTCATACACCAATAATTACATCAAGTGATGCCGAGGGTGCTGGTGAAATGTTTACCGCAACCACCCTTGACATGAAAAACATAGCAAAACTGGACGATGGCAATATAGATTTTTCAAAGGACTTTTTTGGTAAACATACGAGCCTTACAGTTAGTGGCCAATTGAATGTTGAATCATTTTGTATGGCTTTTAATAAGGTTTATACATTTGGGCCAACATTTCGTGCTGAAAAATCAAATACCCCACGCCATGCTGCAGAGTTTTGGATGGTAGAGCCGGAAATTGCCTTTGCGGACCTTTCTGATAACATGGATTTAGCTGAAGAACTTCTTAAATATGTTATTAACGGTGTTATTGAACAGTTGCCGGAAGAGATGGATTTCTTAAACAAGTTTGTTGATAAGGAACTTATTAATAGGCTTAGTAAAATAGCCAAACAAGATTTTGTAAGGGTAAGCTATAATGATGCTATAGATATTTTAAAAAATAGCGGTGTTAAATTTGAATATAAAGTTGAATGGGGCGTGGATTTACAAACGGAGCATGAGCGCTATTTAACTGAGCAACACTTTAAATGCCCGGTGTTTGTTTATAACTATCCTAAAGATATAAAAGCTTTCTACATGAGGCTTAATGATGACGGAAAAACTGTTGCCGCATCAGACTTGCTTGTACCTGTAATTGGAGAATTAATTGGTGGTTCTCAACGTGAGGAGAGGGAAGATGTTTTGATTAATCGAATGAAGGAATTGGGCATGGAGCTTGAAGAGTATGATTGGTATGTAGATACTCGTAGGTTTGGTACATTCCCACATGCAGGTTTCGGAATAGGCTTTGAGCGTTTGATTATGTACTTAACCGGTGTTTCAAATATCAGGGACGTTTTACCATTCCCAAGAACAACAGGAAGTGCACACTATTAATGGATATAGATAATGTTTTAGAGGCCTGGAAGGGCATGAATACCATTGAGGAAGTGGTTAATATCCTTTTGGATTATTTAAGGCAAAACCCTGAAATGCATAAAGATATAAATGCCAGCTTTGGAATAAAAACAAAAGAGGGTAAAAACTTTGCCTTTATGGTTAATGATGATGGCGTTGAACCAATTGATAGTGAAAAACCTGACCTTTTAATAAGTGGCAAGGAAGATGTTATATTAAATGTTTTCAAACAAAATATAAGCCCTGCTAAGGCATTGTTTAAAGGTTTAAGGGTATATGGAAACTTAAAATTACTTAAAAGTTTAAATATCGGGTTATAATAAAAAGGCCTTTATAGGCCTTTTTATATGAAAAAAACAGAGCGTTTTTCGCTCTGTAAATTATTATTGCTGTATATCATCAATCATTTCAAGCTTAACTTCAAAGTCTAAATATTCACCATCAGGTATGTCGGAATAGTTTTCATATTCTGATAGATTTTCAACCCTATAAACTTTAATTTTTATGGTATCGCCGGCTTTTTTAGTTGAAATAATATTGAGCATATCTTCAGATGAAGTGATTATATTATCGTCTATATCAACAACGATATCATCT
>JAAZPT010000327.1 GCA_012797085.1 Christensenellaceae bacterium
AACCTTATACATATGCTTGGTATTTATATAAGGATGGTGTAAGAATTGCAACAACCCCTTATACATTAAGTAATGTATACAAATATACAATCACAACTATTGGTGAATATTATGTTGTTGGTTTTGTAAAGGATAAATGTGGAAATGCGGCATTCAAAGCAACAAACAAATTTATTGCCACAAGTGTTCCTCTTTCAATAAATTCAGTTAATGCATCTGCAACAACCGTACCAAGAAACATGCCAATTACTTGGACTACAATAGCTGTTGGAGGGAAAGCGCCTCTTACTTACTCATATCATTTATACTATAATGGAAACCGAATTGTAACCACTCCATATTCAACAAATAAAACATATACCTATACTCCTTATGCAACGGGTAATTATCACGTTGAAGTTTTTGTTAAAGATGATGCAGGTCAATCTGATTCTATGATAAGTGCTGCAACAGCGGTTACAAATACATCTAATCTAAAAGTTTCCGTATCATATGCTCCATTAAATCCGTCAATAGGTACTACAATAACAGCAACAATAGCTGCAAGTGACGGTATAACACCATATAAATATGCATTTTATGTATATAGAAATGGTGCAAAAGTACTAACAACTAATTATAGTACAAATAATAAATTGACTTATAAAATTCCTCAAAGTGGAACATATTATGTTGTTGGTTTTGCAAAAGATGCTTATAATACAACAAAATTTGCAAAAACAGCAAATATAATCGTAAATGTGGTTCCCTTAAGCTTTGATCTTAACATTAATAAAACAGCAACAACTGTAAATGATACTGTAACAGCATCTATTACAAATGTTAAGGGTGGTGTTGCACCATATCAATATGCATTCTATGTGTATAATGGAACAACAAAAGTTTACACAAGGGCGTATAATACAAATGCAAGTTTGGTTTATAAATTTACATCCGCCGGTGTGTATAAAATAATGGCTTTTGTTAGAGATGATGTGGGAACAATAGTTCACAAAACCAGCGCAAATATAAACGTTATCAATCCCGATACTCAACCCTTGCAATTGGTAATTACAGCCGCAGCACCTAATGTTCCTGTTGGTCAAATAATGAGGTGGAATGTAAAAGCATGGGGTGGAGCTGCTCCCTATAGTTTCACATATGTTTTGTATAAAAAAGCAGCCGATTCAACACTCACTAAAATAAAAACAACAACTTCTACAAATAACTATTTTGAATATATGCCAACAATTACAGGTGATTATGTTGTAGAAGTAACAGTAAAGGATGTAAAGAACAGAACAAATACACTTATGTCTCCGGTTATAAATGTTACTGCAATTCCAAACTTGAGTGTAAGCATTAAACATGATGCCGGTGCAACAATAAATATTGGTAATAAAATAACATGGAGTGCATTTAACTCTACAGGTGGTAAGCCGCCATATACATTTGCATTCTATGTACATAGAAATGGAACCAGAGTAGCATCTACAGGCTATAGTAAAAACTATACTTATAGTTATACTCCAATGCAAACAGGTACCTATAATGCTACAGTATTCATTAAAGACTCTTTGAATACAATTAAGTATACAACATCAACAGATATTACTGTAACCAATCCACCTACAGTACCGGTTCAAATAGATAACTTAACAGCAAATATTACTTCCGGTAAGGTTGGAGCTAAGATGATATGGGACCTAAAGGCAAGCGGAGGAACAAAACCTTATCGATATGCATACTATCTATACTTGGATGGCAAAAAAATCGAAGAAAGACCGTATAGTACTTATGCCGGTTTCTCACATGTTGCAGCAGTTCCCGGAAAGTATACAGTTACCGGTTTTGTTAAAGATGCCAATGGCAGTACTGCTCACAAAACCAGTGCGATAATAACCATAGTAAAACCACCGGAAACAGTTACAGAAATAAATATAGTTATTAATAAGAGTGCTGACACAGTAACAGTTGGTACACCAATTAGTTGGACTGTAAATGCAAGTGGTGGTACAGGTACTTATACTTATGCTTTCTACTTAAGGAAGGATGGTAAAACTATAATAAAAACCCCTTACGGTACTAGTTCAGCATATAATTATACTCCATCTTCAACCGGTACATATGCTGTAGTTGCTTATGTTAAAGACAGCAATGGAACAATTAAATACAAAATTAGCGATACCATTATAGTAAATTAACCCAAACCTTATACAGCCCGCTTTTGCGGGCTGTTTTTATGCAGAAAATCAAAAACATACATTATACTTTTAAAAAAGTCTTTACTATGGTAAAATAAGCTTATAATTACTAAATTGAGGCAAATATGATTCAAAACTCTATAAATGACCACTTTCAACGTTCCAAAGCTTTATTAGGTGAAGAATTTATCGATAAATTGCATAATAGCCGTGCAATGATTTTTGGCATTGGCGGTGTTGGCAGCTATGCCCTTGAGGCTGTTGCCCGTGCAGATGTAGGCAATATTATTATTGTGGATAATGATGTTGTTGCACCGTCAAATATAAATCGTCAACTTATAGCCTTAAGCTCAAACATAGGTGAGTCCAAGGTGGATGTTGCTCTAAGGCGAGTAAAGGATATAAATCCCGATGCTGATGTAAAAGCGATAAAAGCCTTTTATTTGCCGGATAGCCCTGTTGAAATACCCGATAATGTAAATATAGTTTTAGATTGTATAGATACTGTAAGTGCAAAGCTTCATATTATGGAAACTTGTGCAAAAAAAAATATAGCTTTAATCAGCTGTATGGGTATGGGTAACAGATATAATCCTCAGTTGATAAAAATAGGCAAACTGAATAAAACCAGTGGAGACCCCCTTTGTAAAGTGCTTAGAAGGGAAACCAAAAAAAGGGGTATAAGCAATATTACAGTTGTTTATTCCACCGAAGAGGCTGCAAAACCCGGCCTAATTGTAGACGGAAAGCCATCACCCGCAAGCCTGCCTTATGTGCCGAGTGTAGGGGGACTTTATATGGCATATATGGCCTGTGAGGCTTTAGGTGGTAGGCAAGATATACTAAATTTCATACCTAAAAAGGAGGGCGCATTATGAGCGACTATTTACAACTGCATTTACCCTATATTACTGCTTTAAGTGAAAGCTACCCCAACATTAAAAGCACTGTAAACGAAATCACAAAACTATCAGCCATATTAAAATTGCCTAAGCCCACAGAGCACTTCATGAGTGATATACACGGCGAATATGAGGCTTTTAGGCATATTTTTAATAATGCCTCAGGCGTAATTCGTGAAAAGGTGGACGACCTTTTTGGCAATACCCTTTTAGAAAGCGATAGGGAAAGCCTTGCCACATTAATATATTATCCGAAGGAAAAATTAGAGGAGATAAGGCAATATGGCGATATCAGCAACGAGTGGGCCACCGTTACAATAAACAGGCTTCTTGATGTTTGTGAACTTGTTAGCTCCAAGTACACAAAAGCAAGGGTACGTGATGCTATTGATGAAGAGTATGCAGATATACTTTTAGAGCTTATTTATGCCGATATGAAGGATAGAAATAAGAACAAATATTATAAAGCTCTTCTTGAAACAATAGTGGATGTGGAAAGTGAAGATGCCTTTATTGTTGCTATAACTAAAACAATAAAACGCCTTGTGGTGGATAAGCTCCATATAGTAGGCGATATATTTGATAGAGGCCCCAGGCCGGATATTATAATGGATATGCTTATTGAGCACCATAATGTTGATATACAATGGGGCAACCACGATATACTATGGATGGGAGCAGGCGCCGGCAGTCGTACCTGTCTGCTGAATGCCCTAAATATTAGTATAAGATACGACACCTTGGATTCTGTTGAAATAGGCTATGGTATAAGCTTAAGACCTTTGGCCGTATTTGCAAATGAAGTTTATGCCGATGTGGATGTAAGCTGCTTTATGCCTAAAGCCATAAGTGATGACAACTACTCTAAAAAGGATATTTATCAACTTGCACGCATGTATAAGGCTGTTGCAATTATGCTGTTTAAGCTTGAAGGCCAAGTTATACTTCGTAATCCTCAATTCAAAATGGAAGATAGGCTATTGCTGAACAATATAGACTATGAAAATAAAACAATAAATATAGACGGAAAAACTTACCCTTTAAAGGATTGTGATTTTCCAACAATAGACCCTAAAGATCCCTATCAACTTACAAAAGAGGAGCTTGACGTTCTTAACCAACTGTCAAGAGCTTTTTCAAGCAGTGAAAAACTTCAAAAGCATATTCGCTTCCTTTATACAAACGGCAGCATATATAAGGTTGAAAACGGCAATTTGCTTTTCCATGGTGCTATACCTATGGAAGAAAACGGAGAATTTACAAAATTTGATATTGGTGGTAAAATTGTTAGCTGTAAGGCCTACTTAGACCATGTGGAAGCAAAAGCCCGACAAGGCTATTATGCTTTGCCCCATACCAATGAAAAGAAAGAAGGTAAAGATTTCTTATGGTTTTTATGGGCAGGCAGAAATTCACCCCTATTTGGCAGGGATAGAATGACCACTTTCGAGCGTCTTTTATTAGACGATGAGTCCACATATAAAGAGGCCATGAACCCCTATTTCAAGTATAATCGTGATCCTGAAGTTGCAGAAAGAATACTTGCCGATTTTGACCTACATGGCGATCATACCCATATAATAAACGGTCATGTGCCCGTAAAGGTAAAAAAAGGCGAAACTCCCGTGCATGCCGATGGTAAAGTTATTGTTATTGATGGCGGTTTTTGCAAGGCATATCAACCAAAAACAGGCATTGCAGGCTATACATTAATATTCAATAGCTATGGCTTAAGACTGATAGCTCATGAGCCCTTCAAAGGCACTCAAGATGCTATTAAAAACAACACGGATATATTAAGCGCCTCTATGATATATGAAACCGTGTCAGAGCGTATTACAATAGGGGATACAGATAAGGGTAAAATTATTAAGGATAGGCTAAAGGGCTTAAAAATGTTGTTGGAAGCCTATCGTAGTGGTTTAATCAAGGAAAAACGTAAAACCCGTTAATTTAACTTTTTAAGGAGGATTTTCAGTTTTGGAAAATCAACGCATAGTAATATTGGATTTTGGTGGCCAATATACGCAGTTAATTGCAAGGAGAATAAGGGAATGCCATGTTTATAGCGAAGTGCTTCCCTATAATGCTCCAATTGAAAACATAAAAAAAGGCAACACAGTAGGCATAATACTAAGTGGTGGGCCTGCCAGTGTTTTGGATGAAAATGCTCCAAAATGCTCAAAAGAAATATTTGAGCTTGGCATACCTGTTTTAGGTATTTGCTATGGTATGCAGCTTACAGCGGAATTGCTTGGTGGCAGCGTTGTAAAAGCTTCAACAAGGGAGTATGGCAGAATAGCGGTAAACCTAGAGGAGTCCAAGCTGTTTGAAGGCCTTCCAAAAAATATTGAAGCCTGGATGAGCCATACCTATCAGGTGGGGAATATGCCCGATGGCTTTAATTGCATTGCCCACACTGAAACATGCCCTGTTGCCGCAATGGCAAACGATGTCAAAAAAATATACGGTGTGCAGTTTCACCCTGAAGTGAGCCATACGGATTTTGGAACACAAATAATAATCAACTTCATAAAAGGCATTTGTGGCTGTGTTGGCGATTGGACAGTTGAAGCTTATATAGAAAAAACAGTTGCTCAAATAAAAGACCAGGTTGGAGAAAATGAAAATGTTCTGCTTGGCCTAAGTGGAGGTGTAGATAGCTCCGTTGTAGCAGCCCTGCTATATAAAGCCATTGGGGATAGGCTCTATTGTGTGTATGTGGACCACGGCCTTATGCGTAAAGATGAATCCGCTCAGGTTAAGGAAGTGTTTACAAAACAGTTCCCTGTACACCTAAGTGCTGTTGATGCTTCCGAATTATTTTTTGACAGGCTTAAAGGCGTAACCGATCCGGAAACCAAGCGTAAAATTATAGGCAATACCTTTGTGGATGTATTCAAAGCAGAGGCTGATAAGCTGGGTATATCCCGCGATTATTTTGCGCAAGGTACAATATATCCCGATGTTATTGAAAGTGGCAAGGTTCCTGGCAGCGCTGTAATTAAAAGCCATCATAACGTAAACGGCTTACCCGCAGAGCTTGGCTTTAAAGGCTTGGTAGAGCCCCTTCGTTCTTTATTTAAAGATGAGGTTCGCCAAATAGGTTTAGCCTTAGGCCTGCCGGATTATATGGTGTTCCGTCAGCCCTTCCCGGGACCTGGCCTCGGTATAAGGGTGCTTGGTGAACTTACAAGGGATAAGGTTAATATTGTTCGTGAAAGCGATGCCATACTTAGGGAAGAGTTTGCAAAAGCAGGCATGGATAAAAGCGTATCCCAATACTTTACAGTACTTACAGGCGTTCGCTCCGTAGGTGTAATGGGTGATGAGCGCACATACAGCTATGCCCTTGCCATACGTGCCATAACCACCACCGACTTTATGACGGCAGATGTAGCTGAAGTGCCTTTCAAGCTGCTAATGCACATAGGCAGCCGTATTGTTGGCGAAGTTAAACACGTTAACAGGGTGCTCTATGATATAACAACAAAACCCCCGGCCAGTATTGAGTGGGAATAAGCCAAAAAAACTGAAAAACCGCATAAAATCAATACTTTTAAGACTTTAAAAAGACCAACCGGGACAAAATTGGGGAAAAAAGTTTAAAGAATAATACTGGGAGTGTTCTCGAGTGGCTTAGAAATGAATAAGCTATAGCAATAATGAATGAAGAGGTTTTAGGCTTATAAATGGAGGGGGAATGGGTAGATCGATATCAAATGAACTACTAGAAAAATCTAAAGAAGCTATGGTTTCTGCAGTTCAAATTTATAATAATCCATTAATTAAATTTAAATCAGAGATGTTTATTATTACATCGATTATCTCATGGACATATCTTATGCACGCTTATTATAGAAAGAAAGGCATAGATTATAGATATTTTCGTATGCAAGGAAAACAAAAAAGATATGATAGGACTAAGAATGGTGCATATAAACATTGGGAATTGGAAAGGTGTATTAATGAAAAATCATCTCCTTTAGACAATGGAACTGCAAATAATTTGAGATTTTTAATTGGTATAAGGCATGAAATTGAACATCAAAAAACAGATAGAATAGATGAATATATTGGTGCAAAATTACAAGCCTGTGCTTTAAATTATAATAGAAAGTTAGTAAAAATGTTTGGGAAAAAGCATAGTATTCGAGATAATTTAAGCTTAGCTATTCAATTTTCACCTATTTCTCAAAATCAAGAAAAAACATTACGCGAAGAATATGAGAAAGATATCCCAAATAATGTCAGGAATTTTATTACAGAATTTGAGTCCGAGCTACAAGAAGAAGAGTTAAAGTCTTTATATTATTCTTATAAAATTGTTTATATACCAATATCGGTAAATCGAGCAAATCAGGCAGATAAAGCAATTGAATTTATTTCTCCGGATAGTGAAAAGGCAAAAAACGTTGAACATGTTTTGGTAAAAGCGGTAGAAAAAAAGAAGTATTTACCTGGAGAAATTGTAAATATGATGAAAGATGAGGGATATTCAAAATTTAGCATGCATTATCATACTCAATTATGGAAATCTAAAGATGGTAAGAATACAAAGCATAATTATGGTGTAAAAGTTTCTAAACAATGGTATTGGTATGAAAGTTGGGTGGATGTGGTTAGACAATATTGTAAACAAAACAAGTTTTAGTTATTGGATAAAAAAGAGTAAAAATAAATTCTATGAAATACAGAGATAATGTTTAATTAATTAAGAATATATATATTGAGGATTAAATGCGAGTAATATTAAAAAATCAAGTTGAAAGTTATAGATTTACTGTAGCAAAGGTAATTTTTTTATTGACTGAACAAAAATATGAATTAGTTTCTGATGTTGAGAATAGCAATTTAATGTCTGTTTATAATACTGAGACAGATGAGAGAATATATATATCAATTTTTGGTAAGCCTACCAATAAAAATTTAGATGAATATCCTATTCATATTTATTATCAGAAACCAAGATACAAAAGATATATTAAAAAGAATAAAATAGAAGATAATAAAATGCGTGTGCATCAGTTATCTACAGATTTTGATGAGTATTTTTCTAGTGCAATTGAAAATTCATTTTATGACACAACGACTTTTTTTGAAAGATTACCAAATAAATATCATGAATTATTCGATTGTTATTTTTTAAGAGCAGAGAATAGACTCTATGAAGAATTAAAAATTGATAAATTATACAAATATTATTCAAACGAATCGATTGTAAATAATAATCATAGAATTAATGATGGTACCTTATCTTTTTCTCATCCAAAGTACTTCAATGATCCGTTTGATTGTAATTGTATGCTTGCAAACAATCAAGATATGAGTGACAAGTTTCGAGTTCTCTGCTTAACGCACGAGTATGATAATATATTGATGTGGTCATATTACTCTGAAAATCATACAGGATATTGTTTTGAGTTTTTATTTAATGATTTGATAAGAGAAATTAATAAATTATCTATAAAAGGCCTTTGTGTATATGGTAATCTTAAATACGACAGCAAAAGGCCTAAACAGAAATCTCAGGTTAATTATTTCTCTTTTACTGATTTAAACTTTTATATTGATGCTGTGTTTACAAAATATAGTGAATGGGAGCATGAAAAAGAGTCTAGATTTGTAATAATATCTCCATATTTAAAAGATGATTTCATTTCATTATCTCTTAAAATTAATAAGATTTATGAGGGATGTGAGGGAAATGGGAAAAAAATCTATGATAGTAATGGAAATATATTAAGTGTGAACAGGTTATTTAAAGATGATATTAATTACCAACTTAAATAAATTTCTATCTTATAAATTAATCTGGAACTGGGACTGGAACGGGCAAAAAAATCTGAAAACGAGCCGAAAAAAAGCGGACAGAACGGATGTGAACTGTCAAAAAGGCCGAAATATCAAGCTTTTTCACCCTTTTAACTTTTACCAGTGAAGAGTGGGAGTAGTATGAGGT
>JAAZPT010000050.1 GCA_012797085.1 Christensenellaceae bacterium
CTTAAAGATAAGGATTCAATCAATATAAAAAGCATTAAATAATATTGTTTTTGTACGAATAACAAGGAGATGAAAAAATTGAAAAAAGAAAAAAAGCCATCACCCGTGGCAAGACTTTTATATTATGCTGAAGGCTATAAAGTGCTTTTTTACATAGGGCTTGCGCTCTCGGCGGTATCAATGGTCTTGGGTATGGCGCCGTATATATGCATATGGCTTGTAATGAGAGATCTAATAGCTGTTGCCCCGAACTGGACTTTAGCCACGGGCATTGCCACTTACGGATGGTTGGCGTTTGTGTTTGCTGTTGGAGGGATACTGGTATACTTTGCTGCACTTATGTGTACCCATTTATCAGCATTTAGGACGGCGGCCAATATACGTAAGTGGGGCATTGAGCATTTGATGAAAGCCCCTCTTGGCTTTTTTAACAACAACGCAACCGGGCTACTTCGTAATCGCCTAGATGGGGCGGCAGCGGATACAGAGACACTACTTGCTCATAATTTGGCTGATGTTGTAGGTACGGTTGTAATGTTTGGTGTAATGGTGATCATGATGTTTGTGTTTGACTGGCGTATGGGTTCAGCGTGTTTGCTTGCCGCTGTAATTTCCATTATTGCTATAGCCTCTATGATGAGCGGGAAAAGTGCAGAATTTATAGCTGATTATCAAGCTGCTCAAGACAATATGAGCAAGGCGGGAACAGAATATGTTCGCGGAATTCCCGTTGTAAAAGTATTTCAGCAAACTGTTTATTCTTTTAGAGCCTTTAAGCAGGCAATTGAGAATTATAGCGATAAAGCAGAACACTTTCAGGGGACCGTTTGTCGTAAGCCACAATCTATAAACCTTACTTTTACTGAGAGCGCTTTTGTCTTTTTGGTGCCGGTTGCTCTTTTTTTGGCTCCTGAAGCCCTTGCGTCCGGCAACTTTGCTCAATTTTTAACAAACTTTGCTTTTTATGCGGTGTTTTCTGCAATAGTATCTACAGCACTTGCTAAAATAATGTTTGCGGCGAGCGGAATGATGTTGGCGGATACCGCACTGGCTCGCATTGAGCAGATTATGAGCGCACCTACACTTAAAGTAGCATCTTTATTTAAGATGCCTAAGGATAACAGCATAGAGTTTAACGATGTAAGTTTTACATACCAGGGTTCAGAATTTCCTGCACTTGAGCATGTTTCTTTTAATGTAAAACCCGGGCAAACTGTGGCGCTTGTAGGTCCCTCAGGTGGCGGCAAGACAACTGCAGCAAGTCTTATACCCAGGTTTTGGGATGTTACATCAGGTTCAGTGAAAGTGGGTAATGTTGATGTAAAGGACATTGATCCGCATGTGCTTATGGAACAAGTTGCTTTTGTATTCCAAAACAGCAAATTATTTAAAGCTTCTATTTTTGATAATGTGCGTATTTCAAAGCCCAATGCCACAAAAGAACAGGTGGAGGCAGCGCTTGAGGCTGCACAGTGTAATGATATCATAGCCAAGCTTCCCAAGGGAATGAACACGATTATAGGTACCAAAGGTACTTATCTATCCGGTGGAGAACAGCAACGTGTTGCACTTGCTCGAGCTATATTAAAAGATTCGTCAATAATTGTATTGGACGAGGCTACAGCCTTTGCTGACCCTGAAAATGAGCTACTTATTCAAAAAGCTTTAGCTACACTTACAAAGGGGCGCACTGTACTTATGATTGCCCATCGTCTATCTACCGTAATTGGTGCTGATAAAATTATAGTTTTGGATAACGGGCGCGTAGTTGAAGAGGGCACACATGAGCAACTAAAGGATGCTGGCAAACTGTACTCTAATATGTGGGCTGACTATAACAGGGCGGTGCAATGGCGTATTTCAACCGAAGACGAGGTGAATTAAATGTTTGGAGAGAAGTTTAAGCGTAAATATGCATTATCCGAACGTGGTGTTAAAAACATAAAAAAAGGCATGATATGGACTATAATTGTCAACCTTGTGGTTATGAGCGGGATAGCCATACTTTACCTTGTAATGCAGAAGTTTATGGATACCCTGATAAACGATACGGCTTTACCGGAGGCTCTACCTTTTATTGTTATAATTATAGGCTTTTTAATGGTTTCCTTTTTGACTCATGCTAAACAATACTGGGGAACATATGGCTTGGTATACGGCGCAGTGAAAGAGGTTCGCATAGACCTTGCCGAGCGTTTGCGTAAATTGCCCCTTGGTTATTTCGGCAAGCGAGACCTTGCCGACCTAACCGAAACAATCATGGGCGATGTGAACCGTTTAGAACATGTTTGGTCGCATGTACTGAGCTATTTATACGGTGCTTTTGTTTCTACAGCTATCATATCTATTATTCTTTGCATTAGGGACTGGAGACTTGCAATTGCCTGCCTTTGGGGCGTGCCTATTGCTTTCACGCTTTTGTTTGGAAGTCGCAAACTTTATAAAAGAATTTCCGAGCAACAGAAGGCTGCTGCTGTAACTGTATCTGACGGAATACAGGAAACTCTTGAAAATATAAAAGAAATTCGTGCAAGTAATCAAGAAGAACGATTTATTGCAGACTTGAACGCCAAAATTGATCGCCATGAGAGCACTATGAGGAAGGGAGAACTAATCGTAGGCCTTTTTGTAAATGCTGCAAGCGTAATAATGCGTCTTGGCGTAGCGACTACAATACTTGTTGGAACAAAATTGATACTTTCAGGCGATATTGACTTCATGCTATTGTTTACATTTTTGATGGTAATATCTCGTATATATGCACCCTTTGACCAAAGTTTGGCGCTTATTGCTGAAATATTTGTATCTGAAGTGTCTGCAAATCGTTTGATGGAAATTCATGATATATCGATTGCCGAGGGCGCTGAATTTTTTGAACCAAAAAATCATGATATTGCATTTAACAATGTAAGCTTTGCTTATGATAGTGAACAAGTACTCAACAATGTAAGCTTTGCTTATGATAGTGAACAAGTACTCAACAATGTAAGCTTTACTGCTAAAGAAGGGGAAGTAACGGCATTGGTAGGACCTTCCGGATCCGGTAAGAGCACCTGTGCACGTGTAGCTGCCAGGCTTTGGGATATAGATGAGGGTTCAATTAAGGTGGGTGGTGTAGATATTTCCACAATTGATCCGGAAGTACTACTAAGCGATTATTCTATAGTGTTTCAAGATGTTATGCTTTTTGACGATACTGTAATGAACAACATTCGTCTTGGTAAACATGGAGCTACCGATGAAGAGGTACTACAAGCTGCATTAGCTGCTAATTGCGATGAGTTTGTAAGAAAAATGCCTGATGGTTATGAAACTTTTATTGGAGAGAACGGTGCCAGATTATCGGGTGGTGAACGGCAGCGTATTTCGATTGCTAGAGCATTGTTAAAAGATGCGTCTATTGTGCTTCTTGACGAAGCCACAGCATCTCTTGATGTGGAAAACGAAACAAAAGTTCAAGCTGCTTTGTCACGATTACTTGAAGGCAAAACAGTTCTTGTTATAGCGCACCGTATGCGCACGGTTGAAGCGGCAGATAAGATTGTTGTATTGGATAACGGAAGGGTTGTAGAAGAGGGCAATCCTGTTGTGCTTCAAAAAAATAAAAACAGTGTATTTAGACGCATGAAAGAACTACAAGCTGAAGGTGCAGCATGGAGTGTTTAGTTTATTATATACAGCTATTTTTAAATAATAATTGCCTAGTTAAAAAAAGACTTAAAAGAGGATAAAGACAAGCATGGAAAATAATGCGGAGTTTTGGGATCGAGTTGCAAAGGTTTACAATGTATTTGTTAATGTAATAAACGCAAAGACGCACAAAAATTTGCGAAATCAAATAATACCTTATTTTAACAATTGTGATACTGTTTTGGAATGCGCATGTGGTACCGGTATGCTCACAGAAGCGATTGCTCCTATATGCAAAAAGTTAATCGCTACAGATTTTTCAAAAAAGATGCTACTTAAAGCCAATCAAAAGTGCAAAAATCACAAAAACATATGTTTTATGGTTGCAGATATTTTGCACCTTGATTTTGCTGACGGTTCCTTTGATAAGGTTATTGCAGCTAATGTTATACACCTGTTGCATAATCCTACTCAAGCCTTAATAGAACTTGAAAGAGTTTGTCGTCCGGGCGGCAAGATAATTATTCCCACATATATAAACAAAAAATCAAACAATAAGGAGAATAAATTTGTTCGATTGATAGGCAAAATGGGGGTGAAATTTAAGGAAAGATTCACCTTTTCAGAATATTGCCAGTTTATAAGAGATGCAGGATATCCTCATGCGAAGTATATTAATGTAGATGGATTTATTCCTTGTTCAATTGCAGTGATTGATAAAAAGTAAATTTTAGTAAGGAGTACAAGTGAAATACAAACATAGTTATTGGATAATTTTAAAACCTTTTATAAAAAAATATTTGAGAATGAATTTTGACAAGAATTCAACAAAGATTATTTTTAAAAAAGCCAAAGCAGAATATAAGCACTTAATAAGTAAAGCCGAAGATATTGGATACAACAACCCAATGGCATCAAATTTATATTTTTCCTTGCTTTTCGTTTCTTTTTTAACATCAAACAGGGATAAATTTACAGAGGATATGCTTGCAGAAATGATAGAGAGTATATTGAATTCTTCTTTTGCTAAAAAGATTTATAGGGTGGATCTTAATAAAGAAAAGGACATGGAAAGATTAAAAAAAAGAATACGGAAAAACGCAGAATGGGCTGAAAAAAACAGAACGAAATATCCTGAAAATTGGGATTATAATTTTGAAGGCAGGTATAAAGACGGATGTTATTATTACTTTACCAAATGTCCTATTGCCAAGTTTTTTAAAGAGAACAACTTAGAGAATTTAACATATATTTTTTGTGATACGGACTATATAAGCTTTAGGAATATAAAGGGCAGATTAATTAGACAGTGTACATTAGCAAAGGGAGATGACAAGTGTGATTTTTGGATTGTTGGAGACAGGGTTAAAAATCCGCATTAAAAATATTGTTAAATAAATGAAAAACAATGTATTATGCACAATTCTTTAATTTTAAAACTGTTTTTTGTAAAAACACCTTTTAATTTTGTCATATTACTAAGGAGAAAAACGATGAAACCAAATTATAAAAACTGGGTACCCAAGAGCATGCTATATTTATTAGGCGCATTTGCCTTTATTTATTTTGTGATAACGATTGTATTGCAATGCTTTTTAAATAACGGATCGATAAAAAAGATAGTAGTTGCTGTTTCTTTGGTTATTACTATTTTATTAACGGTAATTTTTCTTTGGATGTTAAGAATGTACCGTGCTTTTTCTTATAACGGTAAAAGAAAGCTGTCTAAAGAAGTGGTTGAAGGGGTCGCCGACTATGTAAAA
>JAAZPT010000328.1 GCA_012797085.1 Christensenellaceae bacterium
CAAAATTAAAATCTAAAAAGGCTGTTGCAAACATAGTATCTATAGCAAAAAACAGAAATTATCATGCTGAAAATAAAGATAATAGAAATAAAGAAGTTCCAATTAAAAGTGCTCCTTTATCAAAAGATTGGCAAACTCCTGAATATAAACGCAGTTTGGAAAGTGACGAAGAGGATTTTATTTCTCCTTATGCCGATGAATCACAAAATGATACTGAAGCAAAAAAAGACACAGTTGAGAAAAACATTGAAGAAACAGAAAGAAGAACAAGCTATAGGCGACGTTCCCCTAGTGATAATTAATTATGAGTTTTAAAGGTTTTAGTGATAATACAATAAGGTTTTTCCTTGATGTTAGATTTAATAACTATACAGGATTTATAAATGCCCACAGGGCCGAGTACGACGAGGTTAAAAAAGAGTTTTTTAACCTCGTTGATTCTTTAGCGCCTACTTTAATGAGCATTGATAAAACGCTTGAATTAAGGCCAAACAAATGCCTATCCCGCATCAATAGAGATGTAAGGTTTTCTAAAGACAAATCTCCTTATAGGGATCATTTGTTTTTAACATTTAGAAAATTTGGAATAGAAAGATATGGTGCACCTTTTTTCTACTTTGAACTTTCCCCGGAAGCAGCTGCTTATGGAATGGGAATATGGGGTGACTCTAAAGACTTCTTTAATGCTTTTAGAGCTGAACTTTTAAAAAATCCAAATAAATTTATAAAAGTTTTTAATAATATTGATGTTATTAAGAATAAATTTATTATAGAGGGCTCAAACTATAAAAGGATGGTAGTTCCCGAAGAGTTGCCAAAAGATCTGATTCCTTTTTATACAAAAAAAATGTTCTATATTTCAAAAAAAGTTGATCCTTACTCTACTATATTTACAACAAATTTGTATGATAATTTAGTTATTGATTATATAAATTTAGCACCTATATATAAGTATTTATCTTATGTATATAAAAAAGTGAATCCTAATAATTGGGGAGGGTTAAAATGAATATTTTTTCATTAAAGAGTGGTTCTGATATCCGAGGTATAGCATATGGTGATAATACTGAACTTACAATTGATTTGGCCAAGAAAATCGGTTTTGCCTTTGTTGAGTTTTTAAGCAAAAAAGCTGGTATAAGCAAAGAAAACTTGAATATAGCTTTAGGAAGAGATAGTAGAATAACCGGTAAAGCCTTATTAAAATATTTAGCAGAGGGAATAATTGAAAATGGTGCAAATGCTATTGTTTTTGGTATGTGTACAACCCCATCATTATTCCATTGTCTATTACATGAGCCGGAAAATTACAGCGCCTCTATTATGGTTACGGCTAGCCATCATCCATGGAATAGAAATGGTTTTAAATTCTTTATGCCTAAGGGCGGTTTAAGTGGCAATGATATAATCGACATATTAAATATTGCTGATAAAATGCAATCTTTCCCTTCAAGTATAAAAAAAGGTGTCTTAAAACAAGTTGATTATTTAGAAAAATATAAAAACAGTCTTAAAACTTTAATTTGTAATTCATTAAACAATGATGATAAGCCTTTATTTGATTTACATGTTGTAGTTGATGCCGGTAATGGCGCAGGTGGATTTTATGCTAAGATACTTCAAGATTTGGGAGCAAATGTTTTAGGTAGCCAATTTTTAGATCCCGATGGGACTTTTCCTAATCACATACCCAACCCCGAAAACAAAGTTGCAATGGAATTTATATCTAAAGCTGTAATAAATAATAAAGCAGATATAGGAGTAATATTTGATGCAGATTGCGATAGGGCTGCTGTTGTTGATTCAAAGGGTAATGAAATTAATAGAAATAGATTAATAGCATTAATAAGTGCAATATTATTAAAAAATAACAAAGATATAACAATAGTTACCGATAGTGTAACTTCAACCGGTTTAAGTGATTTTATTAAGAAGAACGGTGGAATACATCATAGATTTAAGCGAGGATATAGAAATGTTATAGATGAATCAATTCGTTTAAACTCCATCGGTATTAATTCTCCTTTAGCAATTGAAACAAGTGGCCACTGTGCTTTTAGAGATAATTATTATATTGATGATGGAATGTATTTAGCTACTTATATTGTTATTTGGGCTAAACGTATGAAAGAAATAAATGGTAGCATAAGTGATTTAATAAAAGATTTAAAAGAACCTATTGAAAGTGACGAAATTAGACTATCTATTACTGTAGATAATTTTAGAGACTTTGGAAAGAATTTAATTGCTGATGTTGAATCAATTGCAA
>JAAZPT010000329.1 GCA_012797085.1 Christensenellaceae bacterium
AGTAAGTTTACAGTAGTAGGCGAAGTAATAACATATACTATTGAAGTAACTAATACAGGTAATGTAACGCTAGAAAATGTAGTAGTAACAGATACTCTGGTAACTCTAACGGATGCAATGCGTACCGAATCAATGACTCCTGACGGCAAGTTACAAGTAGGCGAGACCTGGAAATATGTATACACCTACACAACAACCCAAGACGATATGGATGCAGGTTTTGTAAAGAACTTGGCAAAGGCAACTAATCCATACTTCAATATTAACAATCCGCCACCAACAGCTCAAACACAAACGCCGGGTGAGCAAAAACCCGGAATGACAATTTCCAAGATTGCAGACAAAACAGAGTTTACAACTGTTGGTGAAAAGATTAGTTATAAAGTTGTAATAACAAACACAGGTAACATAACCCTTAAAAATCTAGTAGTAAAAGATAGTATTGTAACGCTAACAAATGCAATGCGTACCGAATCAATACTTAAGGACGGTAAGCTACAAGTAGGCGAAACCTGGACCTATGTATACACGTACACAACAACTCAGGATGATATGGATGCAGGATTTGTTAAGAACGTAGTTAAGGCAACAAACTCATACTTCCCGGATAACGATCCTAACAATCCACCGCCAACGGCTCAAACACAAACTATTGGTATACAGAATCCCGGAATGACAATAAGCAAGAGATCTCACTCGACGGAGTTTACAACCGCTCGTGAAAAGATAGCTTATACAGTACTAATAACAAACACAGGTAACATAACCCTAAAAGATTTAGTAGTAACAGATAGCCTTGTAGAGCTAACGGACGATATGCGTACCGAATCAATAATCCAAGACGGTAAGCTACAAGTGGGCGAGACCTGGAAATATGTATATGTTTATACTGTAACTCAGGACGATATGGATGAAGGATTTGTTAAGAACGTAGTTAAAGCAACAAACCCATACTTCCCGGATAATGATCCGAATAATCCGGCACCAACAGCTGAAACGGAAACACCAGGTGTGAGGAATCCCGGAATGTTTATTGCAAAACGTGCAGATAGGGATGAATTTAAAGAAGTTGGTGAAGAGGTAGAGTTTACAGTAGTAATTAAAAACACAGGTAACGTAACCCTTAAAAATTTGGTAGTAAAAGACAGTTTAATAAAAATAACAGAGGATATGATTCACGAAACAAGAACAAGTGATGGTTCATTGGAAGTAGACGAAGAATGGGTAATCATATATAAATATACAGTAACTGCAGAAGATATGATTGCCGGATTTGTTAAAAACATAGCTAAGGCATGCAATGCTGACTACTTCCCGGATGATCCGGATAATCCACCTCCGTTTGCTACCGCATATGTACCGAACGAGCCACCAATACCCGCTGAAAGAGTTAATATAAATATTAATGTTGGTGACTGTTATGAATAAACAAAGCACATATTATTTAAATTATACTTTTAAGTTGAGGAATGGAGGACGATTATGAAACGTATTTTTACATTGTTGATTATAATGGTATTGCTGCTTTCCGTTCCAAGCATTGTGCACACGGCTGCTCAGTATTCTGAGCAGCCCGCAGTGCTCACAGTGGGGCACACTACTATGTTAAGTGGTAATTTTTTCTCGGACCTTTGGGGTAACAACACTGCAGATATTGATGTGCGCAGTTTGTTGCATGATTATCCCATAATTGCCCAAACAAAAGCAGGTGACTATCAGTTTAACAAGACTGTTGTAAGTCAAATTGAAAAAACCGAAATAGAAAATGGGGATACAACCTATAGTATTTCTATTAGGAAAGGGCTAAAGTATAGTGATGGCAGCCCTATTGATGCGCGGGATTATCTATTTTCTTTCCTACTTTTTTCTTCGCCACAGCTTAAAGCTATAACCGGATTGACGCCATCCTATGCACATATTGTTGGCTTTGATGAATATAATGATGGATTGGCAAAGACTATTAGCGGATTGAGATTAATAAACGATCAAACCTTTACTTTAAGAATAAAAGGTGAATATCTTCCTTATTTCTATGAAATGGTATATGTTAATGCAAACCCTTATCCCATTTCAGTAATAATACCCGGAGCCAAGGTAATGGATGATGGAGAGGGAGCTTATATAAGTGGAGAAATCACGGAAGATGTTCTAAGGAAGACCATTTTAGACAGTGAAGAGGGGTATCTCTCTCATCCCATGGTAACCAGCGGCCCTTATCGTTTGCTTTCCTATGATTCTAAAGCTCATGTTGTGGAAGTTGAAATTAACCCATATTACTCAGGCAATTACGTTGGCAAGATACCGACAATTCCACGTTTAAGATTCCAAAAAGTCAATAACCAGAATATTCACCAACAAATGGCTCTAGGCAAAATAGACCTTGTTAACAAAGTAACAGATGGAGAAGTTATTGACAAAGCAATTGCACTTAAACAAAAAGGTTCACTTCGTGTAAAATCATATCCACGTACAGGATCAGGATTTCTTGCAATTGCAAATGAGCGTCCTGTAGTGTCATCCGTAAATGTTAGGCAAGCTTTAGCTTTCTGTTTGGATTACGATGTACTCCCTAAGGAGTTCTTAAAAGGCCATGGAAAGAAAGTACATGGATATTATGGCCTTGGACAATGGATGGTAAATGCTGTTGGCGTATATGGCATTAATCAATTGCCTCATTATGAGTTGAACCTTAAAAAGGCAGAAGAGTTATTAATTTTAGACGGTTGGAACTATGATAAAAACGGTGATAAGTACAGCAAATGGAGTTCCGGTTTACGTTATCGTAAAACAGAGGATGGTAATTTAGAACCTCTTAGTTTCCACATGATTATAACTCCACAGAACAAGGCTGCTAATCTGATTTTTGACATGTTAAGCAATAGCTTAAGCAAAATCGGAGGAGTGATATTTGCCGAAGAGATACCAATGGATCAGGCGCTAAGTCAATATTATCGTCAAGAAGAAAGAAATTTTGATTTGTTCTTCTTAGGTAATAACTTTCTCTATTTTTTCGATCCGGCTAATACCTATCGCATTGGAGATGAGTACCAGGGCGCTATGAATACTTCCGGATTACAGGACGAAAAATTGGCTGCTTTAGCTGAAGCTGTAACCAAAGTACCCTCTAAGGATAAAGACGCTTTCCTAAAAGGATGGTTGGAATTCCAAAAATACTGGGCAGAAGTATTACCTATGATACCGCTTTATTCCAACACTTACTATGATATTTATACTCCGGATTTAGAAGATTATCACCCCGAGGAACACGGGAACTGGAGTACAGCTATACTATATGCCAGCTTGAATCGTTAATTGCAAAATAAAACCGCCTAGTGGTAACCAAAGGGGAAGTTGCTTTCTAGGCGGTTTGCGATTGTTCTGAATTCTTTATTTAATTAAAAGATTCTTTTGTTTACTTCTTGGAAAAATAAATTTTTTGGAGCAATATAATATTTTTTCTTTACTAATATATTTTTGTATAGATATGACAAAATGATAGAAACAAATCTTTTTAGAAAATTTGATATAAATATTAATAGAGAATTGAATTTTTCTGTAATTATTATTTTCTGTTAAATTATTTTTGATTGGTATACAAATGATTAAAAAGATCAATTTTTTAGAAAATGGAGAAAGATATGAAACAACTAAAAATATTAAAACAAACAACGATTAGAAAATTAACTTTGATTTTTGCAATTATAGTTCTCTGTTTACTAATATGTTTGGTCTTTTTATTTTTTTCTACAGACTTTAAAGTGCTTTTTAATGAAATTAAATCTGAAAATGATTATTTATATGATTTTGTTATTACAGCTGTAATAACGATATTTATTTCAGCTACTGGTTTTTCTTTTAAAGTTGTTTTTCAGTGGTTGTACAATAAGATTAAATACTATAAATTAAACATCCAAGGATCATATTTTACGGAATATCAGGACTATAGGGATGGAAAACATGTAATAATCAAAGAACGAATTTATATTGAAAAAAAGGGATTAATATTATCCTGGAAATCAGATTTTGGAAATCAAAGTTGGAATTTTAATGGAGAGATTGAAGGAGAACTATTAAATGGTTATTATGTTTCTAATGCAGTTTTAGATTCTGGAAAAGGCAGCTTTTTATTAAAGATTAATTTAGATAATACACTTTTGGGAATATGGATGGGATTCTCCCATGTTAATAAATTGATTTCTCAGGGATTATATTATCTTAAAAAAGTTCCAGAAATATTAACAGAAAATGTTTCAAGTTCTATGAGGTCAAAACTGGCTAAAATAATATTTGATACATCAAAAAATTTTGCTTTTATTAACAAAATACTCCTAGAGAAAGAGGGAAGTCTTAAGGCAATAGCAGCTCTTGGTGTTGAGTCAAAAAATAGAAATGCTAAATTTATAAACAAAAAGGCATATGACAATGATACCCCTATATTGGGAGTAGCTATTTGGTTGACGGATACTCTTAATGAAATCTCTCAATTGTTGGACGTTAGCAAAAGTTTTTTTCCTCTATATTTGGATTCTGCTACTAAATGTACTTTAGTAATATTTTTAGGCGTTGATGAAAAATACTCTAACCAAGGAGTTGAAAAAGTATTAGTTCAAGAGATGCTTCATCCAATTAAGCGTGAAAATTCTGAAGCAGTGGTTGTACTTTTGGATAAAAACAACAAAAAGGAACAAGGGGCAGAGCTTCTACATTTGATAAGAGATAATTTATTATATGCAGCATCAGGACAAAGTTTTATACAATCTCAAGATAATGAAAAAGAGGAAATTAATTCTGAATTAAATCCTATAATATATGGGGAAGAGTTTTCTGATGTTTTATTAGCAAGCGGTTTTGATAAAGTTGAACCAAATTCAGAAAATATTTTTCACTTTGATATATTTATTAAAACCTAAGAGTGTTAAATGAATGAAAATACATCTTTTAAAAACTTGTTGTTAAAAGGACGATCTTTGATATTTGTTGAAGTTTTTTTAAGAGAGTAGATTTTATGCTAAAAGTTATTCTTAATATAATATTAGTGTTTATATTATAGGAGTGGGAATATGAAAAAATCATATTCAATTGTTAAATACAGAAAGTAACGCAAATATTGTTTTCAATTCAAAATTTTAAAATAAAGAATGCTCATATGACAATGAAGAAGGGATTTAACAATTGCTTGTTATAAGTAAAATGCTTCTTGATATATTTGAATAGATATTACATGATATGAAAATTTTTAAAGTATCTGAAACTCTAATCACTTAAAGATTTTATAAAGAAAAACAAGGCTAATTCAAACAATAAGCCTTGTTTTTTATTGTTAAAAACCTTTGCCTATGCTATACTTTTGTTGTAAATAGTTATTTTAGGAGTAAATAAGTATGTTAGAACTCATATTTTTTGGTTTTGCTATATATGGCATAGTTAACTACTTAAAATCCAAACAAAACAAAAATATCAAAGAGATTCAAGTTCAACAAAAAGAAAACAAAAATGATTTTAATGTTGAACAAAAATCTAAAGATAATTATCAGGCCAAACCTTTAATATCAGCCAAATGCCCAGCTTGTGGCGCAAAATTGCCTATGGAAATGTATACCAACTATGTTTCTTGTGAATATTGCGATACAAGGGTGTTAGTTCAAGGCGAATATGCACCTAACAAATATGAAACTATAAATGCTCAAAGTGAAAAGGAAAAGTTTTTAAAGGAAGAAATTGAATTAAAAAAACAAGAGCTTGAACGTATTAAACCAAAGGGAAAAAAGAAAGCTAAAAAAGGCTATTATATAGCATCGGGCTTTATGTTTTTGATAGCAGTAAGCGAAACAGGGCCAACACAGTCTGTTCTTTTTATATTTACGGTAGGCCTGTTTTTAGCAGGATTTTATGTTAACCATAAAAACAAAACATAAGAAAGGAAAGGTAATGAATAATTTAAAAAAACTCAGGGAAGAAATTGATTTAATAGATAATGAGCTAATGCCTCTATTTTTAAAACGCATGGGAATAATAGCCAAAATGGCAAAGGAAAAACATTCCTTAGGCCTTGAAATATATAGTCCGGAACGTGAAGCGGAAATTTTAAAAAATGTCAGCCAAAAATCAGGCGATATGGAAGCCTATGCAACAGAGCTTTATAATAAGCTTTTTGAACTCTCCCGCAATTATCAAAAGGATATTATAGGGAAAATAATTAGCTAAATATCATAAAATTAAAATAATCCAAACAAAAAAGGAATGTGTTCTATTTTTAGAACGCATTCCTTTTTTGTTTTCTTTCACGTATTAGGATAACATAGCAATTTTATACTTAATAAATTAATACTTTTCAAAATTATTCTGTGGCTTTAGAGTTCGGAACTTCATGCATAAGTTCTTGACCTATTACAGCAAGCAACTTGTTTAAAGTTTCGATTTCATCCTTGTTAAATCTTTCCTCAACACGATTAATAACCGTATCCACGTAAGCATAGCCAAAGTTATAGTGTTTAATATATTTGTCAGTTACTTTTAAATAATATTCTCGCTTATCCGTTGTTGATTGAATTTTTTCAACATAACCTTTTTTTACGAGTTTCCCTATTTTATATGCTGCATTAGGTGATGATAACTTTGCAAATTGAGTAAACTCACTAATTGTGGGCTCATTAAGAATATATATCATTTCCACAGCTAATATTTCCATGGGAGTTA
>JAAZPT010000330.1 GCA_012797085.1 Christensenellaceae bacterium
ATTAGTATGGAAAGTAGCAATGAGCTGCTTTCCATATTAAAAAAGCATGCAGTTTTAGGCACAAGTATTGCTTTTACAAATGCTAATGGCGATATATGTACGGTAAGTGCGGGCAAAGCTAATCCTATAAAGTATGTTGATAATTGCACTAATTTTAGAACAGCTTCAATATCGAAATTTATAGTAGCTTTAGTTATTATGAATTTGCACAAACAAAATGTTTTAAATATAGAAGATGATATTTCTAAATACTTTAGTTTGCTTATAAAAAACCCTAATGATAGCAAAGTTATAAAAATAAAAAACTTAATGAGCCACACATCAACTATAATTGATAGTGAACTCTATTTTAATGCCTTTAACTCACCTAAAAAAATTAACGAAGTTATTAATTTTTCAAACAATAAAGTTGGCAACAGTTTTGAGTATTCCAACTTTGCGGCCGGTATGCTTGAATATATTATTGAAAAAGCTACAGGCCTAAGCCTACAAAAAAATATTAATATTTATGTTGCAAAACCATTAGATATAAACATATATTTGTTCCCTAATTTAGAGTTGGATATTGCTGAAATATATAGGGTGTTTCCAAAATCAAAAAGGCCTAATTATAAGTTTGACTTAGATACATATCAAAGCAATTTGGATTATAAAAACAGGGGAATAGAATATCATTACATAAGATCTGCCGGTGGTATGCATATAAGTGCCATTGATTTGCTAACTTTGACAAAGGCGGTTTTACAGGGGGACAGCATAATAAATAAAGATATGCTGGAGCTTATGGAAAGCCCTGTAGCAAAATATCCTATGCCTCAACGTAAGTTATACCACGGCTTGGGTACATTAATTATTGATGATAAGCGTATTTCAAAAAATATTTTATATGGCCATCAGGGGTTTGCCTATGGTGCAGTGCAAGGAATGTTTTATGATAGACAAAACAACATGTGCTTTGTAAGCTTAAACAATGGTGCTAAGGAATGGCGCAATGGGCATTTTTCAAAATTAAATGAAGCACTTTTAAATTGGTGGCAAAAATATTACTATTAGGGGTAAAAATGGCTGAAGATGTTGTTACTTTGCTAAAAATATATAAAAAGCAAGTTAAAATAGAAATAAGCAATGAAATTGAGATGCTTGTTTCAAAAAAGGTTTTTTTAGAAAACCCCGTTGGTGAAGGGGATATTATTGATAAAAGCCAATATTTGCAATCCTTAGAAAAATCTTTAAAAAAAGAAGCTCTTCATAAAGCGGTTAGCTATATTGCAATGCGCTCAAGAACTTGCCTTGAAATAAGTGAAAAGCTTAAAGAAAAGGGATATAGCGATGAAGTAATAAGTGCTGTAGTAAATCGCTTAAAAAAAGAAGGGCTTTTAGATGATAAAAGCTTTGCTGAAAACTGGGTAAGGTATAGATTATCTTGCAATATAGGCAGGTTCAAAATAGAACATGAGTTAGCTACAAAGGGTATTAGCGGAAGTATTATAGAAAATGCTCTTGATGCTTGTAATTATGAAGCTGAAGCTTTAGTACAAGCACAAAATTTTGCTCAAAAATATATTAAGCGTTATGCTGATGTTGATGAACTTATTGCTAAACATAAAACTATGCAAGCCTTGATGCGCAAAGGTTTTTCTTACGATGTTGCAAAAACTGCAGTGGAAAGATTAATCAATTGAAAACCCACCTTTAAAATGGTATAATATATAAGATTATGTTGAAAGGCTGTGGTTAATAATACTATCAGTTGCGGTTGTTTCTCTTGGATGTTCTAAAAACACTGTTGATACTGAGCTTATGTTGTATCAATTATCCAAGGAATATAATATTATTAATGATTATAGTAAGGCTGATATTTTAATTGTAAATACCTGTGCCTTTATATTTGATGCTAAAGAAGAAAGTATTAATACCATATTTGAACTTGCCAAGTATAAGAAAAATAACTGCAAACTACTTGTTGCAACAGGTTGTTTGTCGCAACGTTACGCCAAGGAATTGCTTGATGAAATTCCGGAAATTGATTTATTAATTGGTGTAGAGCAATACCTAAATACTTTGCAGCATATCAAAAAAGCTCTTGCAGGTGAGCGTTTTGCAGCATGTGAGAGAGTTGCATTTGCATTACAAGGCAAAAGGATACTAACTACCCCTAAGCATACAGCTTATGTTAAAATTGCCGAGGGATGCAACAATAGTTGTACATTTTGTGCAATACCCCTTATAAGGGGAAGGTATAGATCCGTACCTATGGAGGATGTACTTGCAGAAATGCAAAGCCTTGCAGATAAAGGGGTAAAAGAGCTTATACTTATAGCTGAAGATACTACCCGCTATGGCATAGATTTATATAAAAAACCTTGTTTGCCTGAACTTTTAGATAAAGCGGCCCAAATAAAAGGCTTAAAATGGATAAGGTTATTATATTGTTATCCTGATACTATGAGCATGGAATTGCTTGATGTAATGAGCAAGCATGATAATATTTGCAAATATATTGATATTCCATTGCAGCATTACGATGAACAAGTTTTAAAAGCCATGAACCGTCGTGGAACCCCTAAAGATTTTAAACATTTGCTTACAGTAGCAAAAGACAGGGGTTTTGCAATTAGAACAACAATAATTGTAGGTTTCCCCGGCGAAACGGAGCAACAGTTTAATGCTCTGTATAATTTTGTTAACGAGTTTAAGTTTGATCGCTTAGGTGCTTTTACATACAGCATGGAGGAAGGTACTGTTGCAGCAAAAATGCCAATGCAAATTGATGAAAATATCAAGCAAAACAGATTAGATAGGCTTATGGAACTGCAAGCTGAAATTTCCATGGAAAACAATCAAAAACATGTAGGGACAGAGAGAGAAGTTCTCGTTGAAAAAATTGGCAGGGATGGCTTTATACATTGCAGGTCACAGTATGAGGCTCCGGATGTAGATGGTGAAATATTATTGCCCATAAATAAAAATGTAAAAGTAGGCCAGTTCTATAATATAAAAATTGTAAGGGCGGATACTTACGATTTATATGGTGAGTGGATGGAGGTATAGCATGAACATATGTAATAAACTTTCTATTGTAAGGGTAATATTGATACCGTTTATTGTTATTGCTTTATATATCAACACTCCTGCATTAAGGATAATTGGCTTAATTGTATATTTAATTGCGGCATTTACGGATTTTCTTGATGGAGCAATTGCACGCAAGTATAATTTAATTACTAATTTTGGTAAATTCATAGACC
>JAAZPT010000331.1 GCA_012797085.1 Christensenellaceae bacterium
ATATGCCCCTCTGTTTCCAAACCCAAGCTAAGTGGGGTAACATCTAACAACAATACATCTTTAACCTCTCCACCAAGTACTCCTGCTTGAATTGCAGCACCTAAAGCTACACATTCATCGGGATTGATACCCTTAAAGGGGTCTTTTCCGGTTACACGTTTAACAGCATCTTGTACAGCAGGTATACGTGTTGAACCACCTACTAGTATTACTTTGTCGATTTGATTTGCGCTTAAATCAGCATCTTTTAAAGCATTATTTAAAGGTGTAATTGTTTTTTCAACCAAGTCGGCAGTTAATTCATTAAACTTAGCACGTGTTAATGACATATCCAAGTGTTTGGGGCCTGTCGTATCAGTTGTTATAAAGGGTAAACTTATGTTTACATTTAATACACCTGATAATTCAATTTTTGCTTTTTCAGCTTCTGATTTTAGCCTTTGATATGCTTGTGGATCATTCCTTAAATCAATACCTGTATCATTTTTAAATGAATCAGCCAAATAATCAACTATTCTATCATCAAAGTCATCGCCACCAAGTTTATTATTACCATTTGTAGCTAAAACTTCAAAAACTCCATCGCCTATTTCTAGTAATGATACGTCAAACGTACCACCGCCTAAGTCATAAACCAATATTTTTTGGTTATCCTGTTTATCAAGACCATATGCCAATGCAGCAGCTGTTGGCTCGTTAATAATTCTTAGTACATCTAAGCCGGCTATACGACCTGCATCTTTAGTAGCCTGACGTTGACTGTCAGAGAAATATGCCGGTACTGTAATAACAGCTTGAGTAATTGTTTCACCTAAGTAAGCTTCAGCTTCTGATTTCATTTTTTGAAGTATCATTGCACTGATTTCTTGGGGAGTGTAATCTTTTCCATCTATAGAAACTTTTTTAGATGTACCCATATCACGCTTAATTGAAGTTACTGTTCTTTCAGGGTTTAAAACCGCTTGTCTTTTAGCAACTTGACCAACCAAACGTTCTCCCTCTTTTGTAATTGTTACTACAGACGCTGTTGTTCTTGAACCTTCAGCGTTTGGTATTACAATAGGCTCTCCGCCTTCCATTACTGCTACACAACTATTTGTTGTACCCAAGTCTATACCTATAATTTTACCCATATTATATTTCCTCCCAAGTTTCTTTCTTTTTATTTTTTTATTTCTTATTTGTTAATTTATATTCAATACGTTATTTGTATTGCTTAAACGGGTTTCCCCGGTATAAGTTTATTCTGGAACCACTTTAACCATTGAAAATCTTAGTACATTGCTTCCCATGATATAACCCTTTTGAAGTACTTCGCAAACTGTACCGGGATCTCCATCCTCAGGTGAACCTTTAGTAACAGCTTCTTCCAAGTTAGGGTCGAATTTTTCGCCAATACGGTTTATTTGGCTAATGCCACGTTTTTCAAACGAATCAAGCAATTGTTTATAAACCATATTTATACCAACCATAATGCTATTATTTTCATCCTCGTATTCTAGTGCCGACAAAGCTCTTTCAAAATTATCCAATACAGGTAATAGTGACTTTGCAAAATCAATAGCTCCATTGTCATATGATTCTTTTCTTATAGTATTATTTCTTTTTCTAAAATTATCAAAATCGGCTTGAACTCTTTGAGCTAAATTTAAATATTCCTCTTGTTTTTCCAAGGCTTCATTTAAATC
>JAAZPT010000332.1 GCA_012797085.1 Christensenellaceae bacterium
CGTTGATTACAGCAGCCCCTTCTGGGCCATTACAAATATAAATAGGGATGGTGTTTGCGCTTTTTGTGCTAATATTGAAGCCTTATTAAGTAAAATAAATGATGCTGATTTAAGTTTTAATAATCTGGATGATCTTTATTTAAAACTTTTATCGAGCAATGTAAATAGCATAGAAATTTCAAATGATGAAAAACTTCAAATTGAAGGCTCAATTAATTATGGCCAAATATATAAGTATTTGAGTTTAACTATAAATGAAAACTTTATGAAACGCGGAGTATTTATAATGGATACTAACAGCACTTATATCGGTTTTGATGTTAAAATAGGTGCCGGCACACTTATATATCCTAACAATACTATTAACGGTGATACCAGCATTGGTAAAAACTGTACATTGTTCTCAAATAATCATATAGAAAATGCTAAAATTGGTGATAACAACAAAATAAAAGCAAGTGTAATGTTTGATTGTATTATAGGCAATAATAATGAAGTTGGACCTTTCGCTTATATTAGGCCCCAATCATCCATTGCAGATAATTGTAAAATTGGCGATTTTGTTGAAATTAAAAACAGCAGCATAGATGATCATACAAAAATTTCCCATTTAACTTATGTTGGCGATAGTGATTTAGGTAAAAATATTAATTTGGGTTGTGGTGTTGTATTTGTAAATTATGACGGTAAGCTCAAACACCGTAGTACAGTAGGTGATAATGCCTTTATTGGCTGCAATACAAACATCATATCCCCTATTACAATTTCTAATAATGCCTTTATTGCCGCCGGCTCTACAGTAACTGAAGATGTACCGGAATATGCATTTTATATTGCACGTTCAAAGGGTACAATAAAGGAAAACTGGGTAAAAGATAGGCACGAAAAAGGTAAAATATAATCGTTGGAGGCAAAATGCTTATTATAGTAGGCTTAGGTAACCCCGGAAACAAATACGAACATACCAGGCATAATGTGGGTTTTGACTGTGTTGAAATAATTGCCCAAAAATTAAACGTTAAAATAGATAAAAAAAGAGGCAAGGCTCTAATAGCTGAAACATATATAGGTGATGAAAAAGTTGTTTTAGCCAAACCTCAAACCTATATGAACTTAAGTGGGCAGGCTGTTGTTGAGCTTTTAAATTGGTATAAAGTACCACCGGAAAATTGTTTGATAATATATGATGATGTGGATTTACCCTTTGCCAATGTAAGATTCAGGCCAAAAGGCAGTGCTGGCACTCATAATGGCATGCGAAATATATTGGAACTTTCCCCATCAGATAATTTTCCACGCTTTAAAGTCGGTATAGGAAAGCCCCCTTTAAACTATCCTTTGGCAAATTGGGTTTTAAGCACTTATAATTCAAAAGAGGAAAGAGCGGAAATATTTGATGCTTATATGCTTACTGCCGATGCTGCAATAGTATTTGCCAAGCATGGTGTTGATGAAGCAAGAATGTATTTATCAAAACAATTAGCATTAAAGGGTAATAAGGAGACAAGTGATGCTCAATAGTGTATATAAGCTAATAACAAATACATCTGCTTATAAAAATTTATTAAGTGATATAAAAGAAAAGAGTACTATTTCAGTTTATGATATAGCTGAAGGTCAGTATTCTTTCCTTTTGTCTACCTTGAATTTTTCGCAAAAAAGGCCAATATTATTAATTTGTAATACGGATATCAGAGCCTCAAGATTTGCAAAAGAATTAAGTACTTTAGTTGATGATGTTCCATGTGTCTACTTGCCCGCAAGGGATAAGCAGTTTTCAAGAATTGCAGCAAGTCAAGAAAGCACATGGGATAGAATGGCGGCCTTAAGCGATATTATAAAAAATAAGCAAGTAATAATATGTACATCAATAGAAGCTGCTTGTGATATACAAATTCCCCCTGCAAACTTAAAAAACTCTTTAAAAACTTTTAAAATAAACGATATTATCTCCCCCTTTGACCTTGTTGATATGCTGATTAAGCTTGGTTATGAACGTGTTGAAATGGTTGAAGGCAAAGGGCAATGCTCCTTAAGGGGCGATATATTGGATATATTTTCGCCACATAAAAACTCTGCCGTAAGAATAGAGTTTTTTGATGATGAAATTGATACTATGCGCACTTTTGATTGTATTAGTCAAAGAAGTATAAAA
>JAAZPT010000333.1 GCA_012797085.1 Christensenellaceae bacterium
TCCGTAGTAAATACTGATGCAAAGACTTGAGGGAATATATATACAAACAAGGAAAATATAGCGGTAAAAGACCAAGATATTGCCAAGGTTTTCTTTATGGTTTCCCTTACTCGTTTTATATTATTTGCCCCATAATTATAACTTATTATTGGCAAAACGCCTTGTTTAAAGCCGCTGACGGGCATAAATATCATCATCATAACACTTTGTATAATAGCCATAGCGCCAACATGCATATCGGAACCGTATTTTAGCAAGCCTCTGTTAAATATTACAACAATTGCGGCCTCCGTTGCCGCCATTACAAAACTTGATACACCTAATGCGCATATGGAGCTTAATAGTCGTTTGTTAAATTTAACAAATGTTTTCTTTATACGAATTTCACTCTTTTTGGATGCTAAAAATCCGAATACAAAAATCGCACTTACAAATTGAGAAAAAATGGTAGCCCATGCAGCACCGGCAACCCCCATATTAAATGTATATATTAAAATAGGGTCAAAAATTATATTAAGTACAGCACCAATAAGTACAGTTAACATCGCAATCATTGTTTTGCCTTGACTGCTTATAAAGCTGTTTAAACCAAGGCTAATTTGAACAAATACCGTTCCATAAAGATATATTTCCAAATACGTACTTGCGTAGGGAAGGCTTGCTTCACTTGCACCGAAGGTAATCAGCAAAGGATCCTTAAATACTAAAAACAAGGCAGTAACAACTAATCCCATTATCAACAAGGCAAATGTGCTTGTACCTAGTATTTTTTCCGCTTTATTTTTATCTTTTGCGCCTAAACTTATAGCTGCAAGGGGTGCGCCTCCACCACCAATCAGCATACTTAGGGAAGAAACTATTGTTATTATAGGGGCACATACACCTAAACCGGTTAAAGCTATCGCACCAACCTCAGGCATACGGCCGATATACATTCTGTCAACAATGTTATAAAGTATGTTTATAAGTTGTGCAACAATAGTAGGTATTGATAAACTAAACATTAATTTAGTTAAAGGTGCTTTTGCTAATTTTTCACTTGTATTGTTCATGTTTTCTCCTATATTTACATAACTTTTTACAATTAAAAACACAAGCCTGAACTTGTATTTTTAAAAGATTATTAACGTATTCTTTTAACTTGTAAAACTACATCTTTAATATCATGTATGTTTTCGTCATCCCTTATGCGCCTTGCTACTACTATAAGCCTTGAAGAGTTGGTTGTTCGTGTACATGTTGCAAGGGTCATAAGGCTATCCGATGGTAATACTTCTATTGGTACTGAATATAGTGATCTTGACTTTACATTTCTAACAAAATCAAGCATCATTGTATCGTTATTAAACTTGCTATAAGCTACAAATGGAAAATAATTGGATGATTTGTAATTTGTTTCAGCTTCAAATACGGAAAATATTACATATTGCGAGTTTTGATAAAGGCTATCAAATGTAAATATGGCATTGTTTACATAAAAGGATATTCCCTTGTCTATTTTAAATTGCAATAACTTTGCAAACATAGATCCGTCCTTCATGTTATGGCCATGTAATATTAAATTTTCCGGCGGGCTTTGTATACTACAGCTTTCATCAATAAAAATAGCACCGGCAGGGTTCTTCTCTTTTTTATAGTTGTGTGTTAAGTAATATACATTGTTTTTTAGCATAACGGGTTGATCTAAAAAATCACCCATTTTTATCCAACCGACTATATCCTTGTTAATGTCTAAAAGGCTAAAAAACTTTTCGTTCACACGATTATAGGCATTGCTTACATATTTTGTCGGTATAGATCTGGTGCCCCCAATTAAGTAGGGAACCATTGTTGTTTGTACAAAAGCCTTGTTTGATTTTGTTGGAGCAGGTGTAACTACAATGTTTTGAGTCTCAAGTTCAAGATTATTGTTAGTATTATTATCATTTTCATAAATATCAGCTATATCTATAGTTGTTTCGTTGTTTGAATAAAGTTCTTGAGCTTCTTCAATGGCTTTCTTTTGTTTTAAACTGTTATGTGCATACTCTATTAACTTTGCCGATGAAAAAAATATTGCAACTACACAAATACCTAAAATTATCTTATGCTTTAAACTATAATTTGTTAAAAAACCTTTTTTAGGCTTATTAGATTTTTTAGTACTTTTTTGTTCCTGTTGAGGTGGAGCA
>JAAZPT010000006.1 GCA_012797085.1 Christensenellaceae bacterium
AGGAAGTTTTGTTTTTTATAGTATTAGAAGAATATCAAAAATCTCTTATAAGTAAATTAATTAATAGATTAAAAAAACTGGATAATATAGGAATTGATGAATTTACGGAATTAATTTATGGAGTTTACCAAGATGTTAGAAAATCATTTATTATGAATATAATTCAAAATCAAGAATTTGAATATTTTATTAAAAAATTGCCTAAAGAACTTATCATGGATCATCATTCACTAGATGATACATTTACAAGAGAATTGTTTTCTTATATAAAGATCAGAGAGGATATAAATATAGATGTTGTAACAGCTTCATTAAGAGCAATTTTTATGAGTATGATATATATTGAAGAAATTGGAGAAAAGGAATTTGATGAAGTACTAATGGTTTTGATTAGGGGTGTTGCACAGCAAGTAATTGAGGAGGATTATAATAATGAATGAAATTATTAATACAATCAATTTAACAAAGACTTACGGAAAAACAAAGGCTGTCAACAATATTAATTTATCAGTAAAAAAAGGAGAAATATTTGGCTTTATTGGACTTAATGGAGCAGGCAAAACCACTGTAATACGTATGCTACTTGGTATGATTTCTCCTACTTCTGGAGAATGTTATCTACAAGGCAAAAAAGTAAATGCAAGGAATATAGATACTTGGAGTGATGTAGGATATATTGTAGAAACGCCTTACTCATATCCTGAGTTAACTGTTAGAGAAAATCTAGAAATTGTTCGTAAGTTAAGAGTGGTTAAGGATAAAGATTCTATTAATTGGATTATAAAGAAGTTAAAATTAGAGAAATATGAATTAAAGAAAGTTAAACATCTTTCTTTGGGAAATGCACAAAGACTTGGTATAGCAAAAGCAATTATTCATAAACCTAAAATTTTACTCCTTGATGAACCTACAAATGGCTTAGATCCTGCTGGTATTGTTGAAGTACTCAAGCTATTAAAGGATTTAGCAAAAAACTCAGATGTAACTATATTAGTCTCTAGTCATAAATTAAATGAAATTTCAAGAATTGCCACAAATATAGCTATAATTCATGATGGAAGGTTAATTAAAAAGATAGATAAAAAAGAACTTGAACATGAATTAAAAAAATCTTTAATAATAGATGGAAAATATAAAAATGAAATGAAATTAATTCTTTCTAAAGCAGAATATGAGACAAATACTATAGCAATTGAAAATTCAAATGAAAAATTATCTGTCTTACAAGTTCATAATGAAGATGCTGTAAATAATCCAGAGAAGATAGCTACATTGCTTGTAAATAACGGATATCCTCCTAGAATGTTAAAAGTTCAAAAGGAAGATCTAGAAGAATATTTTTTAAGAGCTATAGATGAATTTGGAGGTGGGTTAAAATGAATAAGATAATAATATGCGTTCCCATAGAAATTAAAAAGTTTTTAAGTTCTAAAACACCTTTAATAACAATGATTGGACTTATGATACTGCCATTTGTAGGTGGGTTTTTTATGATTATATTAAAAGATCCAGTAGTAGCACAAAAGATGGGTATTATTTCTACAAAAGCTCAAATTTTAGGGTCTAATGCAGATTGGCCTTCTTATTTTAGTTTGCTTACCCAAGGCATCTCACTTGGAGGACTAATTATTTTTGGATTTGTTACTAGTTGGATTTTTGGAAGAGAATACTCAGACAGAACAATTAAAGATTTACTTGCACTACCTATATCTAGAAATACTATTGTAATCTCTAAATTCATTGTAATTTTTCTATGGTGTATGTTTCTTTCAATATCTGTATTCTTAATTGGCCTATTTGTCGGAAAAATTATTGGTCTACCTGGCTGGTCTTTAGAGTTTTTATTTTCAAGTAGTATTATATTTTCAATATGTTCATTGCTTACGATTTTATTATCTACACCAGTTGCATTCTTTGCGAGTTTTGGTCGTGGATATTTGTCACCCCTAGGGTTTATGATAATCACACTCATACTTTCACAAATAGTTGTTGCTATGGGATTTGGTGAATTCTTTCCTTGGTCTATTCCAGCTCTTGCCAGTGGGATTGCAGGAGAAGAAAGCGCAGCTCTTACAAATATTAGTTTATCTATTGTATTTTTGACATCTATAATTGGATTGATCAGTACTATATTTTGGTGGAGATATGCTGACCAGGATTAATAAAAGATTTTCGAATATAAGCTAAGGCGACTTTAAAAAGAAGAAGCATATTAAAGATTAGGTATTTCAAAATATTATAATGATAAAGTAAAATAATTTAGTTAAAACATTTGACACGCTGGAAAAGATAATGGACGTGTTGGGAGTAACGCCCAATGAGTTGTTGGCGGGGGAATGGAAGTATATCGATCATACCGAGCCGTATATTATGGACGTTATCAAACGGGAACAGGACTTCAATGTTTCCCTGGACTATCTGCCCGAAAATGAATATTTTAAATCTGAGCAGGAGTGCAGGTTTTATATGGAAACCAAGCTCATGCAGTATATCAGCAATTACATTACCAATGAGGTTGTGGAGCTGGAAGAACTTATGGAAATCAAGCAGTTGATACAGCGTCAGAAGCTAGAACGTGTTATGAGGGTACATAAGGAGATGCGTGGGTTAGACCGATACCGAGAACAGCCAAAAGAGTACAAATATCATAGTCCATATGACGACAGGATATTCCGTCAACTTGCGGATATAGACAGAAGAAACAACATTCCAAACACTTCACCCGAATTAGATTTTGATGAAATGGACTTTGAAGACTATATGAAAGACAAGTGGAACAGAGGACTGTGATTTTCCTCTTGCATAGAAGATACAGCAAACAAAAAGCCCGATCAAGAGTGCAAGCACCACCTATGGTGACAAGGCTCTTGACAGGGCTTTTTCTTTTGGCTCTACACTAAATGTTGGGGTGGGTAACCACCTCAGCATTTTTCTTTTGAAAAAGAATACACCTGTCTCAAAAACCTTTACAATTAAAGCACGACCAATAACAGAAAGGAATGAGACAAGTG
>JAAZPT010000334.1 GCA_012797085.1 Christensenellaceae bacterium
AGTTTAAAAAACCTTTACACATCATTATTAAGGAATGATCAGCTTGTAATAGCCGCCATAGGTTTATTGTTATACACAATTGCCCATGAGCTGTTTATATCATTATCTATAAACTATTTTTACTTCCACTTCGGTTATGGCGGCGCACAAATAACATTGTTTACAGTTACATTTGCTTTAGGCACACTATTATCAATTGCCGCCTTTGGAAAGCTGTCCAAAAAATATAAACGCTTAGATATAATGCGCTTCGGTTTAACAATATCCAGCATAGGCTATTTAATATTTATAGCCATAGGCACAATATTGCCCTTAGTTGAAATACTGTTATACATGGCCAGCCTTATGATATTTTTCGGGCATGGATTATTCTTTGTAATATTTGTTGTACTTATAGCAAACACAATAGAATACAACTATCATAAATTTGGCGACAGAAACGAAGCAGTTGTTTTTTCTGTAAGGCCTTTTATGACAAAGCTTGGGGCTGCAATACAACAATTATTGTTGACCCTAATACTTATAAGCACAGGCGTATACAGCTACTCACAAAACATTGCAAGGCTTGAACTTGAAAAAAATCAAGGTATATTTGCCGATATTACTCAACAAGCGAATGCTTTATTGCAAAATGCCGATGAACCAATGAAGCTTATGTTGCGATTATTAATGGGCCTTGTGCCTTTATTGTTTATTAACATAGCTTATATTATAACGAAGAAAAAATATATTATAACGGAAGAATTGTTTGAAAGTTGGACGGGGAAAAGGGAATAAGGAGTTTATTCACCAATATAAAATTATTTGTACAGAATTTTAGAGATTATTTTATTGAAATTTTATATTGTTTAAATACAATAATATTATAAAAACGATAATAAAGTCATGTCCTTATTTTTGCTTAAAAATTTTTATAAATAGGGGGAGATATTCTTTGAAAAGCAAACCGATTGTTAGCTTAATATTAGCTATTTGTCTATTTTTAATACCACTTACAGCACCATCTGAAAGTTTGGAATTATCAAATGAACAACAGAATGCCATTGCTATGCTTAACTATATTACAGTATTAACACAAGAAATCAATTCATCAAAAAATAGCCGCCTTTATTTGGAACAGGTTTACTCATCCCTTATAAATAATACCTATCCAAATTCTGTTGATAGTCGAACTCAAAATCAACTAACAGGCTTATTGGATACTATGGAAAACTATAGAATGATTAATGTAAAGCGTGAACGTTTAGACTTTATTTTCGACCAAAATCAAGCACAAGCAATTCGTGCAGCCGTTCCTAATCCATTAGGTTTTTTAAGTTCTATACAGTCATATAGACCATCAAAGTTGGTCTCTGCCATTGTTTACATGGCTATTGACTCAATATCCAGCTATACAGCTTTTACCGAGCAATCTAATTTAAAATATATTAATGATAGTTGGGCTTTAGATGATGAAGAGTCAGCAGAGCTACATAATAGCAGAAAAGGAACCTTTGTTTATATGATATCAATGGTTCGTGATAATAATCTGCCCGGTGATTTAATATTGACAGAAAACGCTGTAGAGGAGCTGGTAAGTTGGAAAAATAACGATAATATTATTGGTCGTATACGTTTCCTTGAAACCAATAAACCAACTTATCAATCTTATGGTAGTTATTGGTTAATTTTAGCGGAAAGTTATTATAGCAATGGTGATTTTGAAAAATGTTTAAATGCTATCTCTTCATATGAATCTGTTAAAACTCGAATTTTTAGAAGAGATTATGAATATGCTAAAATTATTCCATTAGCTATAGCTGCTGCCTATGAAGTATATTTAAATGAAGAATATGAAGCTTTTGCTTCTCGTTATGCACAAGCAATTTTAGATAATAGTGATCATGATGATTGGTCTCTTCGCTATTTTGCAGCACAAACTTTTGTTGACCTGTATGGAAAAACACAAAACAAACAATACTTGAAAAGAGCATATGAAATTACATTAGATAATGTGAATTATCTGGTGGAAGAACAGAGAAAGTTAAATGCTAATTATATTTCTGCCGTTCAAGAAATAAGCCCACCGACATATGCTACAAAAGATGAAAAAGAACAAATATCAAACTATAATAAAATGCTTAAGGAAACAAGAAAAACAGAATTACCACCTATTTATGAGCCTTTACTATTAAATTGTGAGCTACTTTTTGCTCTAGCTGATAAACTAAATATTTCAGAAAGTGATCAACTAAATATTGAGGGAATTTTACACTTGAAAGGGGAGCCAATATTTTTAATTGAGGAGTTGGACAATAATTATTGGTTTATTCAAGATAACAAAAAAGCAAATATTTCTATTGATTTTGCAGGTACAAAAATAACAATACCTGTTACTTGTGTTACAGACAATGCTGTTATTAATGTAACAGTTAAAGACCCTAATGCTAATACCGTTACAATAAACGACTGGTATCTTGAAAAAGTTGAAAGGCCGGGTGAAGGTAATATTTCAACATATTATGCTACATATATAAGTAATGAAGCACGAAATTACATGTGGCTTCCCGACTCCATTGTAAGTATAAATATTATTCCTAAAAATAACCACAATACAAAATCATATAAATTTGAATATAAAACAGAAGGTACAAAAAACGAATGGTATGATTACCTAAAAATATGGGAAGGACATAAAGCTAATTGGTATGATTACGCAAAAGTATGGGAAAATAGCGTTGTATTTAAACCCTTGGAAAAGGTAGAGTAATATTATGAAGAGAAAAATATCAACTCTTCTTACATTTTTAATTTTATCTTTACTAATTATTCCAAGTTCGCTTGCTCATGATGACCAGGCTAAACATGACGCTGATTTAATGTGTGTTTTTTGGGGTGATGATAAAGTAAGTTTATCTTCCGAAGAAAAAATAGCATTTAAAATAATTGCTAATGCCGCCGCTATTACTATTGATCAATACTCATTAAATCCAAATGGAAGAATTAAAGAAGGTACATTTAATGAAATACAAGAAGGCTTAAAATATTTTGGTTTGCCTGAATTATCTATTAATTTTAATGATATAGACTTAAACATAAAAGTATCAAATGATGGTAAGAATATATCACCAAACACCCACCGTCTTTATACTCACCTTGGTTGGAATTATAAGAAGCATCCAAACAATGATTTTTGGAAAAAAAGAAAGCATGTGCTTATTGATTCTGTAAATAGATTGTTATTTAATTCAAAAAAAATATTTTCATGGTTTCCTTGGGCTTCCGATGTTGTATATCCTCCCAGTGAGCAATGTGATGCTTTTTGTGCAATAATATACTATGTTCATATTATTGGTGACCATATTGCCGGTGATACTGCAGATAAACTAAAAAACATTGAACCTCTAATTCATTATACTAGCATGGATACACCTGGTATAATAGTTGAGTTAAAAGAACAGCTACAAATTGTTTTTCAAGAACAAAAAAATAGTTATACTTTCTTCGAATTAGATCAAAAACTTAGTGATTTAACTATTTCAATTGAAAAAAACTGTGATATATTGGGATTTATAGATACCGCTGAAAAGTGTAAAAAAAACCAGGAACATGCAGAACAACTTTTACAAATTCTTTCAAAGCATCTTCCCACTTTATTAAAAAATGAGTCGTTTTTTAAAAGTAGATTTAAATAATAATTAAATAGAAAAAAATAACTAATTTCGCTGTTTTCAACAACAAAAA
>JAAZPT010000335.1 GCA_012797085.1 Christensenellaceae bacterium
CCTACAAGGCCAATGTCTAAAGCTACAAGCTCTTCCAAATCATAATCCAACCCAACAGCACCGCCGCTACCCTTTTCCTCAAAGGCTGAAAAATGGGCCGTTATTTTTTTATTCAGGCTAATATTATTTTCCTTTATATGTTTAAGGGCAGCAAGCAATATTGCAACACAAGCCTTATCATCAATAAACCTACTTTTGATATAACCGTTGTTGAGTATTTTTGTTTTCGGATCAATTAATACATAGTCACCGGGCCTTATACCAAGAGCCAATACATCTTCTTTGTTGTTAACAAACTCGTCTAAAACAAGCTCCATATTGTTTGATAAATCTAATGGGGCAGCGTATTCATCTCTTTCCGTTAAATGCACAGAAGGTTTAGTATTTCTTATTGTTCCGGAATACTTTTTTCCGTCTAAAGTAACAACTTGGCAATCAGCCTCATTTATAGTTTTTGCGTATAAACCGCCTATGGATACCAAGCTCATATTACCGTTAGGTTTTATATATCTAACAGCCAAACCGATTTCATCCATATGTGCAGTAACACCAATATGTTTTCCTTCACCGAAAACAACGGATAATCCGCCTCTGTTAAACAATTTGGGGGAATAACCCATGGCCTCAATTTCTTTTTGAATAAAAGGCAATATTTCCTCATGATAACCTAAGGGGCTTGGTATAGCAGCCAATTTTTTGAAGGTTTCCAATATATATTTTTCAGTATTCATTTATTTTTCCTTTTTGTTCACCGTATAGTAATTTATTTAAGTAATAGCCTGTATAGCTGTTTTTAACACTTGCAACTTCCTCGGGTGTTCCTGTACAAACAATTGTACCGCCTTCATCTCCACCCTCCGGACCCATATCAATAATATAATCGGCTGTTTTTATAACATCTAAATTATGCTCAATAACTATTATGCTGTTGCCTGCACTTACAAGGCGTTGAAGTACGGATATTAGTTTTTTTACATCGGCGGCATGTAAGCCTGTTGTGGGTTCATCCAACAAATAAATGGTTTTGCCGGTTGCTCTTTTACTTAACTCCGTTGCAAGCTTAACCCTTTGTGCTTCACCACCGGATAGCGTTGTAGAGTTTTGCCCTAACTTTAAATAGCCTAAACCGACATCTACAAGAGTGATAAGCTTTTTATATATTCTTGGATGATTTTCAAAAAACTTGCAAGCTTCATCAATGGTCATATTAAGAACATCAAATATGTTTTTGCCATTATATTTTACTTCTAAGGTTTCTCTATTATACTTTTTACCGTTACAAACATCGCATTTTATATATATATCCGACAAAAAGTGCATTTCTATTTTTGTTACACCGTCGCCGTTACATGTTTCACAGCGACCACCTTTAACATTAAAGGAGAAACGACCTTCTTTATACCCCCTTGCTTTAGCATCGGGAGTTTTTGCAAAAAGTTCTCTTATTAAATCAAACACTCCCGTATATGTAGCGGGGTTGCTTTTTGGAGTTCTTCCAATTGGTGATTGATCAATATGGATAATTTTATCAAGGTTTTCCAAACCTTCAATTCTGCCAAAATTACCTGCCCTTGTTTTAGCGCGATTAAGTCTATTTGCCAAATATTTATATAATATTTCTTTTACAAGGCTTGATTTACCACTGCCGGATACACCCGTAACACATGTAAATACACCCAAGGGGAAGGCTACATCAATGTTTTTTAAGTTGTTTTCACTTGCTTTAAAAACCTTCAACCAAGCAGATGGTTTTCGTCTTGATGAGGGCAACATAATACTCTCTCTGCCACTTAAAAATGCTCCGGTGGGGGAGTTGGGGTTCTTCTCCAAATCACTTGCTGTACCTAAGGCTACAATTTCTCCGCCGTGAATACCTGCAGCGGGGCCAATATCTATAACATAATCTGCCGCCCTTATAGTTTCTTCATCATGCTCAACAACTATTAAGGTATTGCCTAAGTCACGCAGCTTAAATAAGGTATTTATTAGTTTTTCATTGTCTCTTTGATGTAAACCGATAGACGGCTCATCTAAAATATAAACAACACCGGTTAATTTGCTGCCTATTTGCGTTGCAAGCCTTATGCGCTGAGCTTCACCGCCACTTAGTGTTGCGGATGAACGGGAGAGGGTTAAATAATTCAAACCGACATTACCTAAAAAACTCAACCTGGAATTTAATTCGTTTAGTATTTGCTCGGCAATGCTTTTTTCCCTATTGCTTATATCTAAATTATTTAAAAAGTCCTTTAAAACATTTATAGGCATATCGCTTAGTTCAGCAATATTTTTATTGTTTATTTTTATACCAAGTACCTCAGGCTTTAATCTTGTACCGTTACAAGCATCACAGGGCTCTTCGCTTAAGTAAATGCTATATTTATCTTTTACCTCTTCACTTGAAGATTCGTTATAACGCCTTTCAAGCATAGGTATAATACCTTCATATTGAGTTTCATAATACCTTATACCTGTGCTACTTTCATATTCCACCTTTATTTTTTCCCCGGGCCCTCCATAGAGCAATAAATTCAGTACATCTTTACTTAAATCTTTTATAGGAGTATCTAAAGAAAAATTGTATTTTTTGCTTAGTATATTATAAAAGGTATAAGCTATACTTGATTTATCTTTTAAATTCCAACCGTATACATTTAAGCCGCCTTGTAGTATGGAAAGATTATCATCAAATATAACAGCATCGGGGGATATTTTTTGTACAAATCCCAAGCCGCTACATTTAGGGCATGCACCGAAGGGACTGTTGAATGAAAAGGAACGAGGGCTAATTTCTTCAACGGCAACATTACAATCGGGGCAGGCATAGTTTTGAGAAAACATATGTTCACCCTTATCAAAAAAGTCTATAATAACTAAACCCTTGCTTTGGGCGGATGCTGTTTCTATGCTATCGGTCAAACGTCTTAAACCTTTAGGGTCATCTTTTATAACAAGTCTGTCAACAACTATTTCTATACTATGTTTTTGTTGCTTATTAAGGCTTGGAATATCATCAAGCTCAAACATTTCTCCATCAATTCTAACCCTTAAAAAACCGTCTTTTTTAGCGGTTTCCATAAGTTTTATATGCTGACCTTTTTTACCCCTTACTATAGGTGATAGAATTTGAGCACGCTTACCCAAACCTATTTCTATAGTTTTTTCAATAATTTGGTCTATAGATTGTTTTGTTATTTCTTTACCGCAAATAGGGCAATGAGGGTGACCTATCCTTGCAAATAACAGCCTTAGATAATCATATACTTCTGTTACCGTACCTACGGTAGAACGGGGGTTTTTGCTTGTGGTTTTTTGATCTATGGCTATTGCCGGGCTTAGGCCTTCAATACTGTCAACATCAGGCTTATCTGCTTGACCTAAAAATTGCCTTGCATAAGCGCTTAAAGATTCAACATACCTTCTTTGACCTTCGGCAAATATGGTATCAAAAGCAAGGGAACTTTTGCCGCTGCCACTTAAGCCCGTAATAACAACAAATTTATCCCTTGGTATACGTACGTTTATATTTTTAAGATTATTTTCTCTTGCTCCTGTTATTGTAATATATTTTTCCATTAATCCTCCACAATAAAAATGCAACATTAAAATGCTGCATATAAGCCAAGCAATATATTATATTATTGCATTTTTAAATATGCTGTTATAAAGCCGTCTATTTTGCCGTCCATAACATCACTTATATTGCCGCTTTCAAAGTTTGTTCTATGATCTTTTACCATTGTATAGGGTTGAACCACATAGCTTCTAATTTGGCTACCCCATTCGATTTTTTTCATTTCGCCTTTAATTTCCGCCATTTTTTCTTCTTTTTCTCTTTCCTTAAGCTCAATTAAACGGCTTTTTAACATTGTTAAACAAACTTCTCTGTTTTGTATTTGGCTTCGCTCATTTTGACATTGTACAACAATGCCTGTCGGTATATGGGTCATTCTTACCGCGGAATCTGTTTTGTTAACATGTTGACCACCTGCACCACTTGATCTATAGGTATCTATTCTAACCTCATCCATATTAATTTCAAACTCAAAATTTTCCAACATGGGCGATACATCAAGGGAGGCAAAGGACGTATGCCTTTTTGCATTGCTGTCAAAGGGGCTTATTCTAACAAGCCTATGTACGCCTTTTTCGCTTCTTAAAAAACCATAGGCATATTCACCGTTAACTTGAAAAGTAACGCTTTTAATACCGGCTTCATCGCCATCAAGGTAGTCCAATATTTTTACTGTAAATCCTGCATTTTCACAGTAGCGTGTATACATTCTGAAAAGCATTGAAGTCCAATCCTGAGCTTCTGTGCCGCCGGCACCGGCATGGAGAGACAACACTGCATTGCTATCGTCATACTCGCCTTTCATAAGGGTTTCAAGCTCTAAAACATCAATATCATCCTTTAATGCATTAAGTTCCGTTTCGGCCTCTTGGGATATATCCTCGTCAGGCTCTTCGGATAGCAATTGAAGCATGGCATCAAGGTTTTCAACCCTATCGGAAAGATCGTTCATCCTTTTAATTTTACCGTCAAGTAAGCTAATTCTTTTATTAACCTTTGTTGAACGCTCTAAATCATTCCAAAACTCAGGGCTATTTAATTCAGCGTTTAATTCATATAGCTCTTCTTTTATATTTTTAATATTTAAGGCATCATAAGCCTCGTTTAATCTATTTTTTATTGTGGCCAAATCTTGACCGGCTAATATAGTATCTATCATTGTTTTCCTTATTTTTTACCACAGCAGTGCTTATACTTTTTACCACTTCCACAAGGACAAAGCTGATTCATACCGGTTTGCCCGCTTGTCAACTTTGAACCTCTGCTTGTAGTACTGTTTCTATCGCCTTTTTTGTTTTCTCTAATATTTTGAATATTTTCACGCCTTATAGTTGGAGGTGCAACCAAACGTGCCTGATACAGCTTTTTAACGGTATCCTCTCTAATTAAACGAACCATTTCATCAAACATATCATAGCTTTCAAGCTTATATTCTATAACAGGATCCTTTTGCGCATAAGCTCTTAAGCTAATACCTTCACGCAACTGATCCATATCATCAATATGATCCATCCATCTATGATTTACAGAATTTAACAGTACTATTCGCTCTGTTTCCCTTACATCAATACCGTTTTTAATAAATAGATTTTCACGCTCTTTATAAAATTCTTTAGCCTCTGCAACTAACCATTTTTTTAAGTCGCTATTATCCCATTCTTCCATTTCGGGTTTCTTTTTAAGTATTGTACCCGGCTTTATGCATATTTTCTCCAAATAATCTTTTAATGTGGTAAAATCCCACATAAAAGCTGCTTCGCCACTGCAACTTTGGGCAATAGCATCATCAATAACGCTTTCAACCATGTTTTGTATGGTTTCGGCCATGTCTTCACCCTGTAAAACTTGTTGACGCTGCTTATAAATAATACCACGTTGTTGATTCATTACATCATCAAATTGAAGAACGTGTTTTCTAGCCTCAAAGTGCCTTCCTTCAATGTTCTTTTGAGCATTTTCAACCTGTTTTGTTAACAAACGTGCTTCAAGGGGCTCATCATCACCTAAGCCCATTCTTTCAACTATTGGCATAATTCTATCAGAACCGAATAGACGCATAACATCATCTTCAAGGGATATGAAAAACTGCGTACTACCCGGGTCGCCCTGCCTTGCAGCCCTACCCATTAATTGATTGTCAATACGTCTGCTTTCATGGCGTTCAGTACCAATTATATGTAGGCCGCCAAGGCTCATTACTTTATTGTGTTCAATATCGGTTTCTTTTTTAAAATTGTTTAGCAGGCTTATATATTGCTTTCTAAGATCCAATACTTCTTGAGGGGCATTCTCATTATGGCCTGTTGCCTCCTCAATAATATCATCTGCATGGCCAAGTTTTCTTAACTCACGCCTTGCTAAAAAGTCCGGGTTACCGCCAAGCAAAATATCTGTACCACGGCCAGCCATGTTGGTAGCTATTGTTACAGCACCTACATGCCCTGCCTGGGCAACAATTTGAGCTTCTCTTTCATGGTGTTTAGCATTTAATACTTCATGTTGTATACCTCTCCTTGAGAGCAGGGTGCTCAGCTTTTCGCTTGTTTCAACGTTTATAGTACCTACCAATACGGGTTGACCAAGCTTGTTGCGCCTTACAATTTCTTCAACAACATTATTAAACTTAGCATTTTTGTTTTTATAAATAACATCATTCAAATCTTTACGGATATTGGGTTTGTTTGTTGGTATTTGAACAACGTCAAGCTTATAAATGTTTTGAAACTCATCTTCTTCGGTTTTTGCCGTACCCGTCATACCGCTTAGCTTAGCATAAAGCCTAAAATAGTTTTGGAATGTTATTGTTGCTAAAGTTTTACTTTCCCTGGCAACCTTTACTCTCTCTTTAGCTTCTATGGCTTGGTGTAAACCGTCGCTATATCTTCTACCAAGCATTAGCCTGCCGGTAAATTCGTCTACAATAATAACCTCATCATTTTTAACAACATAGTCCACATCTTTTTTCATAATTGCATTAGCTTTTAAAGCCTGCAGTATGTGATGATGTAAGTCGGTATTGTCAATATCGTTAAGGTTTTCAACACCAAAGGCTTTTTCTGCTTTTTTAGCACCTTGTTCCGTTAATGTAACGGTTTTATTTTTTTCATCAACAACAAAGTCTCCATCCGGAGTTATTGTCTCATCCCTTTGAAAACGGCTTACTTCTTTAGTTGGATCATGGGTAGAACGTGTTAACCTTACTACAAATTGATCTGCTTTAGTATACAACTCTGAGGACTGCTCGCCTTGACCGCTTATTATAAGGGGTGTACGCGCTTCATCAATCAATATGGAATCCACTTCGTCAATAATTACATATGGATGGCCACGCTGAACCATTTCTTCAGCGTACATAACCATATTATCCCTCAGGTAATCAAAACCGAACTCATTATTTGTACCGTAGGTAATATCACAATTATAGGCTGCTCGTCTTTGTTCGTTGTTTAAATCATGTATTATAACACCAACGCTTAAGCCTAAAAACCTATATATTTTACCCATCCATTCGCTATCACGTTTTGCCAAATAATCGTTTACCGTTACAATATGAACGCCTTTACCCAAAAGGGCATTTAAATAAGCCGGCATTGTAGCTACAAGGGTTTTACCTTCACCTGTTTTCATTTCGGCAATTCTGCCTTGATGTAAAACAATACCACCTATTACTTGCACAGGATAGGGCTTCATTTCAACGCTCCTAAAAGCCGCTTCCCTTACTACAGCAAAAGCATCGGGCAAAATATCATCCAATGTTTCACCTTTGGACAATCTATTTTTTAAAATATTTGTTTGAGATGTAAGGTCGGCATCATTCATTTTTGAATATTTATCTTCTAAAGCTAAAACCTTATCAGCTATTTTTTGAAGCTTTTTTATTTCAGCCTCATTGCTTATACCTAAAATAGTTTTAAAAAAATTAAACACTATATTTCTCCTTAATTGTTAAAAATTACAAAAATAGTATATCATTTTTTACACTCTTCTGCAATGTAAAGGTGTTTTGTAAAGGGTTTTTTACAAGCTTAATCAAATAAAAACTACCCAGTATAAACCGGGCAGTTAATAATTTGATTTTAATTAAAATGTTGGTTTTACAGCACCGCCAAAGCTTGGTTCATTTTCCATAAATTCTTTAACTTTATCTGTTAAAATTAGGCTTTGAAGGTCTTTAACCCATTGTTTGTCGAGGTCTTCAGGGCGAACTACAACAGCATTTGTATATATTTTGCCTGCTTCACCTTCAACGGGTTCAGTAATTAAAGCATCGTTTGCACTGGTAAAACCGGCAGCAATAGCGTGGTTACCGTTTATAACCGCATAGTCTGCATCTTCCAAACTGCTTGGTACCAGGTCGGAGTTCATTTCCCAAAATTCTATTTCGTAGGGGTTATCAATTATCTCTGCAGGAGTAACACCTTTTTCAAAGGCATCTTCAGGTAATGTAATCCAACCTGCTTCTTGAACTAACAACAAGGAACGTGTTAAGTTACTTGAATCATTAGGTACTGCAATAATTGTACCTTTTTTAATTTCATCAAGACTTTTACTTTTGCCCGGGAACAAACCCATTGGCTCGTAGTGAACACCAAAAGCCGCAACAAGTTTTTCACCTTCGGGAGCTTCCGCATTGTAAGCATTTAGGAAGGGGTAGTGTTGGAAATAGTTGGCATCTGTGTCGCCTGCAGCTGTTGCCGGGTTAAACAGATAGTAGTCTGTAGCTACTTGTATTTCAAGTTCATAACCTAAAGCTTCAAAGTCTTCTTTAATAAACTCTAAAACCATTGCGTGGGGTAGGGGTGTTGCGCCGATAACGATTTTTTCAGCAGCAAAAGCTGTTGCTGTTGATAGTGCAAGCAATAAGCACAATAGGATAGCTGTAAATTTCTTCATTTAGAAATCTCCTTTCAAATTTAGACTTTATTATATTCAAACGAGTTAACTCGCAAGAAACAAATTATTTTTTATATTATTTTTTTCTATGATCGAATAATTTTGTAATTTTTAAACCAAATACTGTAATAATCTGTACCAATACTACTAACATAATGCTTGCAGCATACATCAAGTCGTATTTTCTTTGGCTTACGCCTTTTATTATAGCTATAGCTCCAAGACCACCGCCACCGACAGTACTGGCCATTGCAGTATAACCAAGTATTGTTGTTATTGCTATAACAGCACCGTTTAATAAAGATGGCAGAGCTTCCGGCAACATAACCTTCCAAATAATTTCCCAAGTAGTACTACCCATGCTTTGAGCGGCCTCTATTACACCGGCATCTATTTCATCAATAGAACCTTCAACAAGTCTTGCTATAAAAGGAAATGCGCTAATAAGCAATGGAAATATAACCGACTCGGATGTACCTGTACCACGTCCTGTTACAATTCTTGTAATGGGTATAAGCATTACTAATAGTATTATAAAGGGTATTGATCTTAAAAAGTTTACTATTGTTCCAAGCACACTGTTAAATACAGGGGCTTCTTTTATACCGCCTTTTCTTGTAACAACAAGCAATATACCCAGTGGAATACCTAATATATAGGCTGCTAATGAGGATAGAAATGTCATATATAATGTTTCTAAAGTACCGGTCCACAATATTGGCCACATTTGTTCAAAACTCATTATGGTATAACCTCCTCAACTGTAATATTTTTTTGCTCTAAGAACTCTTTTATTTTAAGTCTCTCTTTTGTATCTTTAGGTATGGAAATCAACATTTGACCATATGTTTTTTCGTTTAATTGTTTTACGTCGGCAGCCAATATATTAACATCTACATTTAGCTCTCTGGACATTCGAGATATAATTGGCTGATCAGCAACACCACCGTCAAACACTATTCTATATGCGGGCTGCCCCAAAGCTTCTGTTGAAATATCCTCAGATATAATTCCGAATAAACGCCTACCGGCCTTTGATTTTGTGTTCATAAACACATCATCAACATTGCCTTCTTCAACCAATTTACCATCGTCAAGTATTGCTACTTTATTGCATATTTGCCTTATAACTGCCATTTCATGGGTAATTATAACAACTGTAATGCCAAGCCTTTTATTAATATCCTTTAAAAGTTCCAATATGGATTGGGTTGTCATAGGGTCAAGGGCACTTGTAGCTTCATCACATAATAACATATCCGGGTCACTTGCAAGGGCTCTTGCTATAGCAACCCTTTGCTGTTGACCACCACTTAACTGTGCAGGGAAAGCTTCAGCCTTACTTTCTAAACCAACAATTTTAAGCAGCTCTTTCACTCTTTTATTAGCTTGGGTTTTTGGAACACCTGCTATTTCAAGAGGATACCTAACGTTTCTTGTAACATTTTTTTGCATTAATAAGTTGAAAGATTGGAAAATCATGCCCATTCTGCGTCTAATTTTTCTTAGGTCTGCATTGTTCATAGCCAATACATTTTCACCATCAATATATATTTGGCCATCAGTAGGTACATCCAACTTATTCATACAGCGTATAAGTGTACTTTTGCCGGCACCGCTCATACCTATAATTCCATAAATATCACCTTTTTCAATATCTAAATTAATATTGTTTAAGGCTACTACTTCTCCATTAGGTATAGGGTATACTTTAGTTAAA
>JAAZPT010000336.1 GCA_012797085.1 Christensenellaceae bacterium
AATCAAGAAAAATATGAGTTGATATATACAAGAATATTGTTGCAAAAGCCCAAAATTGTTGTATGCGTTCAACCTTTTATGAAGGCAGATATAAACCAACGTATTGAAATTTGGAAGCTGCTTAATAATTTTTTAAATAAAGGCATAGCTTTATTAATTTTATCTGTAAACTTGGCAGACACACTATCTTTGGCAGACAGGTTGATACAAGTAAAAAATGGCAAAATAATAAAAAGTTATATAAGGGATAAATTTAAAGAATTACCGGAAAATGTACCATGGCATAATCTGTGGCAAACAAAATAGCAGTATATTTTACTATATAAAAACAAAAAAAGGAAAAACTCTTAATTGAACGTTTTTCTTTTTTAATTAAACTCAGCAAAAAACTTTTCAAGCTCTGATAGCTTATCTTGCCCATTTTGTCTATAAAGTAGGTTCTTATGCAAATTATCAAATATTTTTATTATTGTATATGTATCAATAAGCACCAATATTTATTATCACCGTAATTATTTTGAGGTTTTATTATGGGTTTTTTAATTTCTATAATTTTACTTGTATATTTTTATTAAATTATTGCAATTAAACGCCATAAAAAATTGCTTATTTTGGATATATATGGTATAATAAACATGTTATAATTTTAACAATAAGGAGGAAAACATGTTAAAAAAAATACTTACATTGTTTTTAGTTTTTGGAATATTGGTTTGTTCCAATGGAGTAGCTTCAGCTGCCTTGACTGAAGGTGAATATTCTGTAAAAGCATTCGGTTATGGCGGAGAACTTGAAATAACAGTTAAAGTTGAAGGGGATAAAATAACTGATATAATTTTAGGCGAACATCATGAAAGCGCAGAAGTAATTGATCGGGCTTTCCCTGTTTTAAAAGAGAGGATTTTAGAAGCAAATTCGCCGGAGGTTGATAGTGTTTCAGCAGCAACTTTTTCAAGTTTTGCTATAAAACAAGCGGTAGCTGATGCTATAAAACAAGCAGGTGGACCTGAACTTAAAATTGAAATGAAGTCAAATCTTGAAAAACCATATGTTGATAAAGAAGATTTGAACACGGAAATTCTTGTTGTTGGTGGTGGTCCGGCAGGCTTGGCAGCAGCTATTTCTGCTAAACAAACCAATCCGGAAGTTGATGTTACGTTGATAGAAAAACTTGATATATTGGGTGGAAATGGAAAGTTTAATTTAAATTTCTTTGGAATCTACAATTCAGAAGCTCAAAAAGCAGCAAATGTGGAAGATTCTAAAGAGAAGTGGCTAGAAAGTATGAGTAAATCGCTTGATAGTCCTGAACGAAAAGAAGTTTGGGCTGAGGGCGCCGGTAATGTTGATGCTTGGTTAAGAGACATGGGGATTGAATTAAATCACTACTATGGAAACCGAGGTCATATGACTGATAAAGATACATATGCTGGGGACAACTTGCTTCATGGGCTGGAAAATGAAGCTGCTAAATTAGGTGTAACAATTATAACAGGCACAAAAGGTACGGATTTTGTAATGGATGGTAAAAAAGTAATTGGTGTTTCTGTTACAAATAACAACAATGAATCTTTCAATATATTTGCAAAAGCTACTATTATAGCTACTGGAGGATTTGCAAGCAATAAAGAATATTTAAAAGAATATGCACCGGGATATGAGGTTCTGAATACTTCAAATCAAATAGGAACCACAGGTGATTTTGTTAAGGTATTTGAAAAAAATGGTATGAAATTAGAACATATGGATACAATTTCAGTATTCCCAAATATTCTTGTTCCGGAGAGAGATCTTACTAATTGCGGTGCTGGAACAATACTTGTAAACTCTACAGGGAAACGCTTTGTAAATGAGCGAGTTCGTGATCTTGAATTTGGTAAGGCCATTTTAGAACAAGATGTTGCATGGAATGTGGTAGATGCTAAGAAAATTGAAGACAATGCTAATGTTAGAAAGCAAGTAAAAGCCGGAAAATGGTTAACAGCAGATACTTTTGAAGAGTTGGCTGACCTTATGAAGGTAGATAAAGCAAATCTCTTAGCTACAATAGAAGCCTATAATAAACATGCACAGGATAAAACGGAAGATGAGTTTGGACATACACCGGAAAGAGAATATTTACCAACAGGCCCATATTATGCTCATAAAGTTGAAGCGGCGAATCACATGACTAAGGGTGGATTAGCTTGTAATGAAAAAGCTCAGGCGCTTTATGAAGATGGTAGTGTGGTAGAAGGGCTTTATGGCGCCGGTGAGGTTACTTACCAATCAGCTGGTTTCTCACAATCGGTTATATTTGGACGTATTGCCGGTGAAAATGCTGCATTATCTATTCAAAAATAATTTTTAGATAGGGAACAGTACAATCTATTATTTAGTTATAGTAAAAACCGAGGATTTCAAAGAAATCTTCGGTTTTTTATTTATGAATGTTATTTTACTCAAACTCTGCTAAAAGCTCTTCAATTTCTGCCATTTCATCATACATTTCGTGTTGCCTGTCTTGTTCGGCCAAGTATTCCTTATGTAAATCGGCAGCTTTTTCATTATCCTTGTAGGTGTCGGGATCTGCCAATAATTTTTCTAATTCTCGGCACTTGTTTTCTGATTCCATTATGGCCTTTTCTATGCTTGCAAACTCAGCTTTTAGGTCTTTCAGCTTTTGTTTACTTGCTCTGTCACGGCGTTTTATTTTTTGCAGTTCCGTTTTGCTTATGCCATCAATTTCTGCAATGGGCTCAACAGGCCTGTTTTTCTTTTCAATATAATCGTCATAGTTACCTAAGTATTCAGTAATGCCCTTGTTTTCCATAAGCATTATTTTTGTTGCAAACTTGTTTATAAAATATCTGTCGTGGCTTATAGCTATAATTGTACCGTTGAAGTCGCTCAAAGCATCCTCAAGCACTTCCCTGCTATCCGCATCTAAATGGTTGGTAGGTTCGTCTAAAAGCAAAAAATTGTTTTGTTTTAACATTAGGTTTGTTAGGGCAACACGACCCCTTTCGCCGCCGGATAATTGACTTATAGGCTTAAAAACATCATCTCCGGTAAACAAAAACAAACCTAATGCACCTCTGACCTGGCTTTGGTTGAGCTTTGGAAATCTATCCCAAACTTCGTCCAATATTGTTTTATTTTTATGTAAACTTCTATGGTGTTGGTCATAATAACCGGGGTCAACATTTGCGCCAAAGGCAGTATAGCCGGCATCGGCTTCTTCCATTCTCATAATTATTTTAAACAGTGTTGATTTTCCTATGCCGTTTGACCCTATAAGTGCAACTCTATCGCCGGCCCTTAGTTTAAAGTTTAAATTTTCAAACAAAACATTATCATCATAGCTTTTTGAAAGCTCATGCACCTTCAATACTTCTTCACCGGTGCGTACCCTTGCTTCAAACTTGAAGTTGATTTGTTTTTCTTCGTCAGGACGCTCCAATAATTCGATTTTTTCCAAACGTTTTTGTCTGCTTTCAGCAGCCCGTATGGATTTTTCCCTGTTAAAACTGCGGTAACGCTCAATTATTGCTTTTTCACGCTCAATTTGTTTTTGTTGCAATGTGAAGGCTTTTACCCTTGCATCAAAGTCTATTGTGCGCTTTTTTTGGTATTCCGTGTAGTTGCCTGTAAACTTCATCAACTTGCCGTTTAATATTTCTCCTATGCTGTTGCATACCCTGTCTAAAAAGTATCTGTCGTGGGATATGAGCATAATAGCGCCCTTATATTGTATTAAATATTCTTCAAGCCAGGCCAAGGCTTCCAAGTCCAAGTGGTTGGTAGGCTCATCCATCAATAAAAGCTCGGGCTTTTGTAACAATAACTTTGCAAGGGATAATCTTGTTTTTTCACCACCGCTAAGGGTTTTAACCAAACGTGGGTAATATTCTTCATTAAAGCCTAAACCGCTTAATACTCCTTTTATTTCACCCTCATATGCATAGCCTTCTATTGCCATGAATTCCTCATTTAACCTATGGTAAAGATTGGTTAAACGTATTGCTTCCTCATCACTTTTGGCATGGGTGAGCTCTTTTTCAACTTCTTTAATACGTTTTTCTTTGGCAATGGTATCCTCAAAAAGCTGTAACATTGCCTCATATATGCTTAAATTTTCATCTATATCATCAGTTTGGGCAAGGTATCCTATTTTTAAATCCTTGTTCTTGTGTACTTGACCGCTATCGGAGTTGCTTTCTCCGGCAATTATTTTCATAAGGGTTGTTTTGCCGGATCCGTTCACACCAACTAAGCCCATCTTTTCGCCATTTTGTAGCGAAAAGGTGATGCCCTTTAATATTTCATCTATTCCAAAGGATTTTACTATATCCTGTACCGATAAAATAATCATTAATTGCTCCTATTACAAAATACTATAATATTATAGTATTTATATTCCTTAACTTCAAGTTAAGCAAAACAAAAAACAAGTTATTACAAATTGATTAAAAAATATGTCTTAATTGCAAATAAATGTAAAAATATACTATACTTTTTATGGTGTTTATGCTACAATTTTAGTGGAATAGTTTGGTTTTTAATTATTAAGCTTATTTAATATATGCTTTCGGAGGTTTAATATGAAATATTTCCGTTTTTTAATTATAAATGTGTTAATAGCATTGGCTGTTTTTAATGTAGCTTTTGCTGAAGGCGATACGGATAATGTACCCGGTGGTGTTGAAATTCGTGAATGGGTTCAACTTATGGACAGCAATGCACGCAAAACCGCCCCATTAAATGCGCCTATTACAGAGGAAAATAAAACAGAATTCGGTTATGAATACCAATATAGCTTTGCTACACTTTATTATAGCAAACCTGTACTTGATGAGGCTCAATTGCTTGCAGTACAAGTTATAGACAGTAAAATTCCGGATCCTCGCGGGGTTTTATGCTTTGACAGTTATATTACATTATTGGAAAAATACCCTAACGATAATCCCCTGCTTTATGGCGATTATGATATGGCAACCCTATATGTACAGAACCAAATGCCCGATAGGGCTTATTGGGGCTCCCTAATGCGCAATGGTCAAAACATCACTACCATAGAATATACAATACACGAAACCATGCCTGATAATACCTACTCCGATATAAAGCTTTCATTCAATATAGAGGATAACAAAGTTTATTCCTACGGTGTATTCGGGTTGGAAGAAATAGTTTCGTTAGCGGAAGTTGAGGCCGGCTTACAACAAGTTCAAAAAGTTATGGAGCTAAAAAGCTATCATGGTTATTTCAGCAGCGTAGACGGTACACAGTTAGATATGTTTGTTCGTGAGGATTTATATTTTTCCGGTATAGATTTTGTTGAACTGACACCCAATGATGCAATAGCAAAGTTAGGGGAACCGGATACCGACAATACTATGAAAAATGACGATGGCAAATGGTATAGAACACTAAATTGGAGCGGTGTAGAAATTACATTTTTATTTGATGAAAATCAAAAATTTATACGTTGCGATAAAATTACAATAAATGATACCAATATGGAGGCCTCAAGGGGCATAAAAGTCGGGGATGCATTTCCGTCAGTGTTTTCAAAGTTTCGCTCAGGGGAAGGCGTTCTTAGCGACAATATGGTAGAACAACTTTATGGTGATAGCATTAATGCCCCCTATGGTATAGCTCGCTATGGTGAAAACGGAATATCCCTTACATATGCAATTGATGTTTCTCCATCAGTAGAAAACCAATATACTGTAATAATGAACCTTAATTTTACAAATGACTACTTAAATGAAATTATCTACTACACCAAGTAAGGAGAATTAATTTGAAAATTGATTTTACATGCCCGGTTGAACTGCTTAATATTCAGTTACCAACCTCAGGCAATCAAGTTTGTACATTTACCCTTAATAACCTTGCAGCAAAAAGCATAAACAGCATAGAGGTGGTTTTAAGCTTTTTTGATAAGGATTCCGAGCTTATTTTTGAGCAAAGGGAAAGGCTTAGCGGTTTTGTTGCCGAAACTCGTAAAGGTGTACTGCTTAGTTTTGAAGCTGCCGATATTGAGGATGTGGAATATACCCGGCTCAATATTGAAAAACTATGGTTTGTTGATAATGCAGTATGGCGCAACGAAAACATAGATGAGGTGGAGTATGAATTAAACCTGCTGCCGGAGGGCAAAAACCTAAGCAATTTAAAAAATCTTGCAGGCAATGATGCGGTAGCCTATCCGTCACAACAAGCAGAGTTGTGGGTGTGTGTTTGCGGTAGGCCCAATCCGGAGGATGAATTTGCCTGCGTACGTTGTGGTAGGGAAAAATTAAAGATTTTTTCCGAATTTAATAAACAAGCGATAGATAAAAAGATGCAAGAAATTCAAAACAAAATCAGCGAAGAAGATAAGGCAGCTCGTATAGAGGCCGCAAATAAAGTGGAGCAACAAAGAAAATTGCAAGAAAGAAAAAAACAAAGAAGCAAAAAGAATATTATAAGTTTGATTGTAATGTTGATTATAGCAGCAATAGCCCTTGGAGTGGTTTATTACGGTGTACCCGCCTATAACAATAATCAGGCCAATAATTTAATAAAGGAAGGAAAGTTTGAAGAGGCCATATCAGTCTTAAATAATTTGCCAAGTCGCTTTGATATAAGCGAGAGACTGCAGGAAAGCAACTTAGGCATAGTGAAGAACAATATAGCTCTTAACACGGAGGAGTCTTTAAAAGAAGCTTTAGATGGCCTTATTCCCCTGGGTGATTATTCTAACAGCAAAGAACTTGTTATGGAGGCGCGTTATAATCTTGGGGATATATATATTAATGAAAAACGCTATGATGAGGCCATTGCTATATTTTCCGATATCAGCACCTATGGTGACTCTAAAGTTAAACTCAATGCTGCAAACTATGGCAAAGGTGAAAGCTTGCTAAATGCAGGGGAATACTCCGATGCCTATGAAATATTCGACAGCTTATCAAACTATAGCGATAGCAATGATAAAGCCATAGAATGTTTATATTATATGGGTAAAGATGCATTGGATAAGGAAGACTATGAAGATGCTATATTCCTTTTTGAAAAGACTGAAGGTTATGAAGATAGCGATGCCCTCATAATTGATGCCGGTTATAAATTGGCTGCAAGCCTTTTTGAAAATCAAGAATTTGCCCGTGCCGGGGAGCTTTACCTAAAAGCTGCAAACTATAAAGAGGCAGCAAGCCTTTACCCGGATGCACGCACTAAAGCCAATTCTTGTTTATATGAGGCCGGGAAGCAAGCTTATAATAGAGGTGAATATAAACAAACCGTTGATTATTTAGAAGGTATTCAAGATTTTACAGATGCGGGTAAAATGTATAAAAATTCCGTTTACCATATAGCTAAAGACACAATGAACAAAGGTGAATTGGATGAAGCTTTAAAAATGCTTGAGGGTATAACGGATAGTGATGATATAGAGGACTTAAAACAACAAATAAATTATAAAATTGCCGATAAGTACTTGGAAAACGGCGATAAACAAGCTGCTGTTGAAAAATTTACGACCCTTGGCGAGTATAGCGATGCATCACAAAGGTTGCTTATGATAAGCTATACTACAGCAGATGAAGAGTTTATATCAGGCAATTATGAAAATGCCGCAAAGCTATTTGACGATTTAGGTGACTTTTCCGATAGTGAGGAAAGGGCTAAAGAGTCCTTATATAAAGTCGCTGAAAATCATTTTAAAAATGAAGATTATCAATTAGCCTATGATGTATTTAAAAACTTGGGTGATTATTCAAATGCCCCTGAACAAGCCAATGAAGCCATATATGCTTTAGCCAAAAAAATGAAAGATGATGGCGACTTAAAAGGCGCTATTGATATATTAACCCCATTGAATACTGATGATGCGAAAGATATTATTGATGATATCCACTATTCAATAGGTCAATTATACATGGAAAAAAATGAGTATCGCCTTGCAATGGAGGAGTTTGCAAAGGTAATGAATTTCCGTGACGGCGAAACTCAATATATGTTAAGCAAATATAGCCTTGCAGAAGAAATATATTCAAAGGGCGAAGTTTTGGAAGCTGCCGGCCTGTTTGCAGAAATTGGGCAATGGCGTGATGCACCCACAAGGGCGGAACAATGTTTTGATGAATATTATGAGACTGTTGCAATGCTTGCAAGGCAAGGGCATAATGATTCAAATTATAAAGCGGCGTATGATGCCTTAAAGGATAAAGATTTAGAAAATCTTCCTGATAAGTATGAAGATTTAAAGCAAATTTATAATAATGCTAACTATGAATTGGCAAACGAAGCCTATAAAAATAGAGATGCCTTCAAAGCACTGGAATATTATAATAATATATTGGATTTTAAGGATGTAAAAAACAAACTAAACCAAAGAACATATCTACTGCTTGGTGTTTGGGAAACAAGCGACGGTATAAAAGCTCAGTTTAATATTGATGGCAGTTGCTCTATTAACAACGTAAATTACAAAGTATTTTTTGTTGAAAATTACAGCTTGTATGTAGGCGACAACCTTGAAACACTGGTTGATGCCTTCGGAATATCAAGTATTAGCCGTGCAGAGCTTGCTATAAGGGAAAAGGATACTCAAGCTAAAAAGTATTATAAGTTTAAAAAAGTTGAGGAGATTTCTGCAGTTGTAGAAAAAGTTGTTCTGGAAGAGCCAATCCAAAGCCCGGAACCAACAATTGAAGTATTGCCTACAGCAGAACCTATTATCGGCGATGTTCCGGAAGAGCTTCTTCCACAAGTTGATGAACCTACTCCCACACCCGTACCGGTAATTATTAATTAATTTTATTATGACACAAAACGGTTCCATACAAAATAATAATTCAGCCGTGCAATACAACAAGGATATTGATGTATTGCACGGTTTTCGTGCTATATTTATATTTTTTGTAGGCAATTTTCATATTTGGCAACAAAGTTGGTTGCCACATTATATTATGCCCTTTGGTAAGTTTATATCATTGGATTTTTTACCGCGTAGCGGCTATGTTTTTGTTGACGGCATGATACTGATAAGTGCTTTTTTACTTTATCTGCCATATATAAGGCAAAAAACTTATGGCGGTGAGATAGCATCAATACCCGAATTTTACAGTAAAAAATTCGCAAGAATAGTTCCTTCATATATATTAAATATATTATTGCTGTTTTTTTTGCTTGCATTACCGCAAAAAATATATCCTTCAACAGGCAGGGCAGCTAAAGATTTTTTTAGTCATATCTTTTTTGCACAAACATTCAGCTATGATACCTATGTTGCAACCCCTTTAAATGCGGGCCTTTGGACAGTTGTAATAGAAATGCAGGCTTATTTAATTATGCCTTGGGTATTTAAGTATTTGTTTAAAAAACCTGTTGTTACATTATCGCTAATGTCAATAATGGCTTGGGGGTTTCGCTATTATACTTATTATTATGTAGCAGACCCGAATGTTTGGATAAATCAACTGCCGGCCTTCCTTGATGTTTATGCTTTAGGCTTTATAGGGGCGATAGTTTATACAAAACTAGAGCAATTGTTTTTTAAAGACAAGCTTAAAATATGGCATAAAACTTTGTTCACCCTGGTGTTAATATGTGCTATAATACTAACGGTGTCCTTGCTTAAATACCAGGCAAGTATGAATGGCCAATTAGCTATAAAGCTCGGTCAATTGGAAATTCGCCTGCCCCTTACATTGCTTATGATGATAATGATTTTATCGGCAGCTTTTAGTTTCAAGGTGATTAAATTTTCACTTTCCAATAAGCTTATAAGGTTTTTGGCGGCAATATCCTATAATTTTTATATTTGGCATCAAGTACTTTCCGTAGAAATGCGCAAAGCATTTTATGATACTGAAATGCTACATTCAAACATGCCAATGCAGCAAGGCTTTACACTTTTATGTTACAGCGTGGCAATATTAGTAGCCGCCTTTGTAACGTTTTATTTTGAAAAACCCATGTCAAAAATAATTTTGAACAGGTTTAATGTATTTTTTAATAGGAGGAATAAAATTGAAGGACCCAAGAGTTAATAAACTGGCTAATATGCTTGTAAATTATTCAACAGAATTAAAAAAGGGAGATAAGGTTTTAATAGAAGTAACGGGTAA
>JAAZPT010000337.1 GCA_012797085.1 Christensenellaceae bacterium
AATTAAACAATTTAGGGCTTAAAGATAATTTTTCGTATTGCATTACCCGAACCTCCATAAAAAATGGAATGTATTCTTTTTAGAATATATTCCATTTTAGTTTGTTAAATTATTAGATTTTTTATCAACCATATACACACAAATATAATTAATTAAAAACCCTGCATTTGCAGGGCTAATCTTCTTCATATTCCAATATGTCTCCTGGTTGACAATTAAGTTCTTTACATATAGCGTTTAGTGTGCTGAAGCGTATTGCACTTATTTTTCCGGTTTTAATATTTGAAAGGTTTGCGTTTGTAATTCCTACCCTTTGGGCCAAGTCACCTAAACTTACCTTTCTATCTGCCATCATTCTATCAAGCCTTAATATAATTGCCATTTCGCACCTCCTTAAAGGGTTTCATCGGATAACTGCTGTAACTCCACACCATATTCAAATATATAGGCTAAAAAGTAAATTATAAACGGGAAAATAATAGTGCCGAAGTTAATGCTTAAATCCAAATTAGGTTGGTTTAATGTAAACCTTAGGTATAAAGATGCTACTATGCCTATAAGGGCTATAACTATTGATCTGTTTGCAATTTTTTTAAGCCTTTGAACTTGGTTTACGTGAAAGGGGGATACTCCCTTGGAGAGGTCTACAAATATTGCTCTAAGCTCCTTGAGCAATAAAAAGCCTACTATTAGGGATATAAATGCAAACCCTAACAAACCGGCAAACCCCTTAGGGTTAATTACGGATCCAAGAGTTGTTTCTTGCGAGTTTTGAACAAAGTATTGCGCTTCAACGGGAGCATGCAGCTTCAATGTGTCTAGATTAACCGTGCCTGAAAGGATTAAAATAGATGCCGCTAATAATACCACAGCCAATATTACGGACAAAATCATGAATACAGTTGTTGCTTTACTAAATATTGAAGATATTTTTGCGATTTTTTCTTGATTCTTATTCATTTTAAATTTCTCCTTTTTTGTTGTTTGTTTTTTAAGAAATTTCTTTAACAAGTTTATACTAACAAACAATATTCTATTTGTCAACATATTTTTATCGAATTACGATAATTAATTTATGAAATACAGTAAATTTTTATCGTTTATCCGTTGACGATTTAATAATAATATAGAATTTTTTGTTTGTCAATACTTTTTTATTGTTTTTCAATAAAAATTTTTTAAATTTGCAAAAAAATATAAAAATCATATAAAAGTAAGGTTATCGATACATAATTTAAGCAGAAATTAATACTATATATAATGAAGGAATATATTTTTACTTACATGAATTATTCTTTTTTTGTTGTTTTACACATTTCCTTGTGGTATTTTTTGATAATTTAAAAACAATGTTTTTTATAAAACCTAAATAAAACTCAGGAATTGCTGTTTTATTAAGCTTTTTATATTTTTTGCTTAATTTTTTAATAATAGTAGTATAAATAATTACACCAATATATGCCAATAAAAAATAAAGGACAAAAGAGTGTTTCAGAACGCAAAACACAATAATAGACATAAATGTTCGCAAATATACGAACGAACAGAAACAGGCTTATAATGATAATTCGCTTTTATAAAAAACAAAAAATTTCCTTAAAAAATATAAAAAAAGTTGATAAAAATCTGTTGACAGTCAAGATAAAATGTGATACTATTATTTTTGTCGCCGCACCAGGCGGCGGTCGAACCTTGAGAACGATACAGTTGAAAAAAAGATAGCGAAGAAACGACAGTCAATTAATTTTGAGCTAATAGCGGGTATAGATACTCGATATAATAGAAATTAAACACAAGAGTTTGATTCTGGCTCAGGACGAACGCTGGCGGCGTGCCTAATACATGCAAGTCGAGCGGGAGTGTATTGAAAGATTTATCTAGAGATACACTTTAGCGGCGGACGGGTGAGTAACGCGTGAGCAATCTGTCCTATACAGGGGGATAACACAGGGAAACTTGTACTAATACCGCATAATATTTTAGAGTCGCATGATTTTGAAATGAAAGTGGAAACACGGTAAAGGGGGAGCTCGCGTTCTATTAGATAGTTGGTGGGGTAATGGCCTACCAAGTCAACGATAGATAGCCGGCCTGAGAGGGTGATCGGCCACACTGGAACTGAGACACGGTCCAGACTTCTACGGAAGGCAGCAGTAGGGAATATTGGGCAATGGGCGAAAGCCTGACCCAGCAACGCCGCGTGAGGGAAGAAGGTTTTCGGATTGTAAACCTCTATCCTTGGTGAAGATAATGACGGTAGCCGAGAATGAAGCCCCGGCTAACTACGTGCCAGCAGCCGCGGTAATACGTAGGGGGCGA
>JAAZPT010000338.1 GCA_012797085.1 Christensenellaceae bacterium
CAGGGTTTATTAATATTTGTTGAATAATGAACAATCTGCTCCAACTCATTATTATTTGCGGGTGCAAATATTTTAACATCTGACATTGTATTTAACAAGGATATATCATAAATTCCATGATGAGTAACCCCGTCTTGTCCGGAAAGTCCACTTCTGTCAAGCATCAACGTAACAGGTAAATTTTGCAAATATACATCATGAATCATTTGATCAATACATCTTTGAAAAAAAGTAGAGTAAACAAAAAAGTAAGGTTTCATTCCGGTTTTTGCTAATCCTGCACACATTGTAAGAGCATGCTCCTCCGCTATACCAACATCAAAATATCTTTCAGGATACTTTTCTTTAATTAAACAAGTACTTGTACCGGTTGACATTGCTGCCGTAATAACAACTATTCTTTTATTTTCTTCCATTTCTTTTAACAATGTCAATGAAGCAATTTTCCCTGAATCTATTGGTTGTTTTATTTCTTTAGATGTATCATTTTTTTTAGGAGAAACTCCATGATATTTTTCAGGTTTAGCTTCAGCTTTTTTATAACCTAACCCTTTTTTAGTACAGCAGTGTATTAATACAGGTGCTTTAAATGTTTTCGCTTTACCTAATATTGATTCAACCGCTTTAATATCATGACCATCAATAGGTCCTAAATAATGAAAACCAAGTGGCGCAAAAAAATTTTCTCTAACCAATAAATACTTAAATATACTCTTGAAAAAATGTAAAACACTATGAAAAAGTGGCCCAATTATTGGAATATTAAGTGCGCCTTTTCTTACTGTATCTTTAGCAAAACGATATCCACTACTTGTTCTTATTTTTGACAAATATGTAGATAAGGCACCTACATTTTTAGAAATAGACATTTCATTATCATTTAAAATTACGATTAATCGGGTATTAGCCAATCCCGCATCGTTTAAAGCTTCATAACACATTCCACCAGTTAAGGCGCCATCGCCAACAACTGCAACAACATTATGATTTTCATTCTTCAAATCTCTACTTCTAGCCATACCAAGCGCTGCCGATATTGCTGTAGAGGCATGTCCAACTTCAAAATTATCATATTCACTTTCACTATATCTTGGAAAACCTGACAAACCATTATGAGTGCGTAAGGTATTAAAGTTTTTATAACGTCCAGTTATTAATTTATGGGTATAAGTTTGATGACCCACATCAAATATAATCTTATCATTTGGGGTATCAAAAACTCTATGAAGTGCCAAAGTTAATTCAACAACACCTAAATTAGAGGCCAAATGACCTCCACTTTCATGTACTGTTGTAATAATCTTTTCTCTAATCTCATCAGCTAAGTTTTCAAGGGCTTTATAATCCATTCCCCTAATATCCTTAGGACTATTTATTTCCGAAAGTTTCATTTTTATTATAATTTTCCTTTAGTACCTTTTTTCCCATTTATTCCACTCTTTAAAATATCAGAGGAAAAAGTATAATTTAAATTTTGTTTTACACTATGTGCATGTAAGGCGATATCGACAAGTAAATCAATCAATTCACTATAGGAAATATCTGATTTTTCCCATAGATAGTATGATAAAGATCCAGGAATTACATTAATTTCAGTAATATAGTAATTATTACTCTCAACGTCATACATATAATCTATTCTTACTACACCCTTACAATCCAATTCTTTAAATACATTTAAAGACAGTTCTTGTAATTCTTTTGTTAGACTATCTTCTATTGGCGCTGGAACAACTCTTTTTAAAGAAGCCATACCTTTTGAGCCAATGACACCGGAAATATATTTTTCAATAAACCCCAATAAATTTCCACCAGTAACAGGCATTTCAATAACAGAAGCTTTTGCTTTCCTTTCATCACCCAACACAGAGCAATTAAGCTCCATAGGGTTATTAATAGCTTTTTCAACTAATACTTTTCTATCAAAAGTAAAAGCAATATCTAACCCTTCTTCTAATTCTTTTTTATTTGAAGCTTTACTAACAC
>JAAZPT010000339.1 GCA_012797085.1 Christensenellaceae bacterium
ATATTAAAATCATTTTTTCTAGTTATCTTATTAAGAAGTATGTTAAATGCAGTAAATAGAACCATAAAAAGTGTGGATTGGTTGTTTAATGCAACTCTTTTTATGCTCTCTGATAGTTCTTTATCCAATTTAAACCTGAATACATCTCCATTATTGGTATGTATTAGTGGTCTTTTATAATCTGTTATAATTTCTAAACAACAATTTTCAGTCCCTTTTAGCTTTTCGATCCAATATTTTTCAGTTTATCTAACTTTTCTCCTTGTATATTTTCGCTGCTCCATATTGCGTAATCAGAAAATTGAAGTTTTTCTTCTTGTGTGTAACACTGATTTTCAATTAATCTATTATACTCTTTGCTCCACATATCAACCATTAATGCAACAGACCATCCATCACTAATAATATGATGTATAGCAAAAACTACAATATATTTATCATTTTCTAAATTTATTAGTCGAGTCTTAACTAATGGTCCGTTAAACAAATCAAATTTCCATTCTCTTATTTCATCAATATAAAGATCAATATTAACATTATTGAGGTTTTCAATTACCTCTAAATCATATATTGATATATCATCACATATTTTTTGATAAAACCTATTATTTTCTTTAAAAAATAATGTTCTTAAGCTATGGTTTGATATAACAATTTGTTTGTACGACATTTTAAATTTATCAACATCTAGTTTCCCATTTAACTCAACATATCCTGAAATATTATATTCAGTAGAATTATTATTTAATTGATATAAGAAAATCAATTGCTTTTGAGCATATGTTAATGGTATATAACTAGTCTCTCCATTTACTTTTAATGTTTGTATTTTTTCTTCAAAATTATTAATTTTAGATTCGATTATATTTGATAATTCGATAAATTTAGATGTTGCCAAAATTTCTGTAATATCAATTGACAAACCAAACTCTTTTTCTATTCCCATTTTTATTTGTACTGCCGTTAAAGAGTGACCCCCAATCTCATAAAAATCACTATCTAAATTAACATTGTTGTAACCTAATGCTTTACACCAAATTTTTCTTAATTTTTTCTGAGTATTTGTATATAAACTATCATCAACATACTTGTCATTATATGAAATATCATATGTTTCTATTAGTTTTTTATTTACTTTACCACTAACACTATGTGGTAGTTCGTCTACAAATTCAAAATGTGTAGGTATCATATAATAAGGCAATTCTTTCTTTAATTGTTCTCTTAAAGATAATTCATTACAATTGTCAAAGCAACAAACAAAGGCAACCAAGGATTTATTATTGTTTATTTCCTTTATAATAACTGTTGCTTCTTTTACTCCTACACATTTATTCAAGATGTTTTCAACTTCATCTATTTCAATTCGAAAGCCTCTTATCTTTACTTGGTTATCTTTTCTTCCACAGAATTTAATATCCCCTTCTTCGTTTATTCTAGCAATATCACTTGTTCTATATATTTTGTTAAATGAATTTTTATCAATCTCGAGATTAACATCAAAAAGCGCATCATGTTCA
>JAAZPT010000051.1 GCA_012797085.1 Christensenellaceae bacterium
AAAGTATTTTTAATTATATATAACAAGGAGTAGGAGGATTAAAATCCATGATTAGGAAAAAAGAGTGTGTAGCAATGCTATTAGCAGGTGGTCAAGGTAGTAGATTAGGTATCCTTACTGCTAATGTAGCAAAACCGGCGGTTCCCTTTGGTGGAAAGTATAGAATAATTGACTTTCCTTTAAGCAACTGTACAAACAGCGGTATTGATGTAGTAGGTGTACTTACACAGTATAAACCATTGGAATTAAATGCATATATTGGTAGTGGTTCGCCATGGGATCTTGACCTTTCTTATGGTGGGGTTTTTGTGTTACCACCCTATATGAAACAAAAAAGTGGTGAATGGTATAAAGGTACTGCTAATGCAATATTCCAAAACTTAGCGTTTATTAGGCAGTATAACCCGGACTATGTACTAATTTTAAGTGGTGACCATATTTATAAAATGGATTATGGTGCTATGATTGAATACCATGTTGCAAAAGGTGCTGATGTTACTATTGCTGTTCGTGAAGTTCCATGGGAAGAAGCAAGCAGGTTTGGCTTAATGTTTACAAACGAAGAAAATGAAATTTTAGAATTCCAAGAAAAACCTGCTCAACCGAAAAGCAATAAAGCATCAATGGGAGTATACGTTTTCTCTTGGAATAAACTTGATAAATACCTAACAATAGATGAAGAAAATCCGGAAAGTTCAAATGACTTTGGTAAAAACATTATTCCTATGATGATTGCAGATGAACAAAAATTGTTTGCTTATGAGTTTAATGATTATTGGAAAGACGTTGGTACAGTTGAAAGTTTATGGGAAGCAAACATGGACTTGCTTGAAGATTCACTTCCAATTGATTTAACTGATACTAAATGGAGAATATATTCAAGGAATCCCAGCATGCCACCATATTATATTGCAAAAGGTGGTAGCGTTAAAAATAGCCTTGTTACTGAAGGGTGTGGAGTTTATGGAAATGTTGATCACTCTGTACTTTTTGCAGGTGTAACAGTTCAAGAAGGTGCTCGTATTACCGATTCAGTTATTATGCCTGGTGCAACAATAGGCCGTGGTGCAATTATTACAAGGGCTATTTTAGCAGAAAACTGCGTTATTGAGCCTGGTGCTGTTGTTGGTGAAGAAACTGGCTTGATTGCTGTTGTTGGTAATGGCTCTGTTGTTAAATCCGGTCAGGTTGTTACGGCTGGAACTCAAGTTTGATAATTTCTGATCATTTTTTAGAGAGGAAGGAAAAAATATGAAAAATGTAATGGGTATTATATATACAGGCGAGAAGGATGAATTTTTACGCGAGTTAACAATTTTACGTGCTATAGCTGCTTTACCTATAGCAGGCAGGTATCGTATTATTGACTTTCTTATAAGCAGCATGGTTAATAGCAACATTAATAATGTTGGTGTTATTATGCAAAAAAACTATCATAGCTTAATGGACCATCTTGGCTCCGGTAAGGAATATGATCTTCATGGTAAAAATGACGGGTTGTTTATTTTACCACCATTCCTAACAAGGGAAAATGTTGGTGTTTATAAAGGTTTACTTGATGCGCTTAGGTCTAATATGAGTTATCTAAGACGTAGTAAACAGGAATATGTTATTGTTACAAACAGCCTATTTGTAATTAATGGAAAATTTAATGGCATGTTTGATTTACATGTACAAAAAGATGCTGATATTACCATGATGTATTCTAAAGAGCCTGATATTCAAAGAAGTGAATCCGGCGCATATCTA
>JAAZPT010000340.1 GCA_012797085.1 Christensenellaceae bacterium
AAGTTGATTTGGCAATTATGAGATTATCAGTTTTTGAGATGTTGTATTGTTTGGATATTCCTAATAACGTATCCATAAGTGAAGCTATTTCATTAGCTCATACTTATTCTGATAATAAAAGCGCCAGGTTTTTAAATGGCGTATTAGGTGCTATTTCAAGGGATAAGCAAGTTAAGGATATTATCAAATGAATGTTTATATTGCTTATGATACAAGTTGTTATGCAACATCAGTAGCAGCGGTTAATGAAAACAGTCAAATTTTGGCCAACTCTAAAATGATGTTACCTGTTGATATTGGTAAACGAGGTTTACGCCAAAGTGAGGCTGTTTTTATGCATTTAAGACAAATAAATAAAGTGCTTTCCAAAGTGTTAATTAATATAGACAATATTAAAAATACTATTGCTGGTGTTGGAGCATCTGAAACTCCAAGAAGTGTGATAAATTCCTATATGCCGGTATTTGAAGTTGGAAAAGAGTTTGCTGTCAATTTATCTAAAACATTAGATGTTCCATATGTGGGTACATCTCACCAAAATGGGCATATAGAAGCGGCTAAATATAATTCCGGTTTAAATAATAAAAAATTTTTAGCTTTTCATATTTCCGGAGGTACCACAGAGCTATTAAAAATTGATGATAAACAAATAACCATAATAGCAAAAACTCTTGATATATCTGCAGGTCAATTAATAGATAGAGTTGGAGTTGCTATGGGGCTTCCGTTTCCTTCAGGATCACACATGGAAAATCTTGCTGTAAAAGTCAGAAATCCATTAATATCTCCTTGTTTAAAATCTAGTTTAGCAAAAAACAGATTGGATTGTAATTTTTCAGGGGCAGAAACAGCAGCCTTATCGTTAATTGGTAATATGGAAAACGAGATGCTTGCTTACGAACTTTTTTCACTAATTGTTAGAACAACCGGTAAAATGATTAATACGGCTTCTGCTAGTGAAGGCATAAACGATGTTTTAATTTTTGGCGGTGTTGCATCTTCAAATTTATATAGAAAATTAATTATAGATAGGTTAAAAAAACTTAATAACAACATTAAGGTTTATTTTGGAGATAATGATTTAAGTGGCGATAATGCTGTTGGTGTAGCTTTAATAACTATGAAAGAAATAACAGGTGGCAATAATGAATAAAATTATTGATGGAAAAATAATAAGTGAAAAAATCATGGATGATCTTAAGTTAAAGGTTCAGGAGGCAAATGCCCAAGGTATTTATCCGGAGCTTGCTGTTATATTGGTAGGAGACGACCCTGCTAGTCAAGTTTATGTTAAAAATAAGCAATTAGCATGTGAAAAATTAGGCGTAAAATCCAAAACAATAAAGCTTGAAAGTACTATTGAACAAAAAGAACTTGAAAAAACAATAAATGAATTAAATCAAGATAAAAACATAACAGGAATTTTAGTTCAACTTCCATTGCCAAAACATATTAATGAAGAAGAGGTTTTATCAAAAATTGATGCAAGAAAAGATGTTGATGGTTTCCATGTTATTAACTCAGGTAAACTATTGAGAGGTATAAAGTGTATTAAGCCTTGTACGCCCAAAGGTGTAATGACTATGTTGGAATATATGAACATAAACCCTGAGGGCAAGAATGCAGTAATAATTGGCAGAAGTAACTTGGTTGGTAAACCTTTAGCATTAATGATGCTTGCTAAAAATGCGACAGTAACCGTATGTCATTCTAAAACACAAAATTTAAAAGAAATAACTAAAAACGCTGATATACTTGTAGTAGCTATAGGTAAAGCAAACTTTGTTACAAAAGATATGATAAAGCAAGGTGCAATTGTTATTGATGTGGGCATTTCCAGAATTGATGGTAAGCTTTATGGTGATGTTAATTTTGATGATGTTTACGATTCTGTATCATTAATTACGCCTGTGCCTGGTGGTGTTGGTAAAATGACAATTTGTACACTCATGCAAAATACGCTTCAGGCTGCTATAGATATTAAAAATCATGAATAACTTAAATTTAACTGTTAGC
>JAAZPT010000341.1 GCA_012797085.1 Christensenellaceae bacterium
AAATCCACATCACCTTCCGGAACAAGGCATTTTCCACTATTAGTATATAGGTTTAAGCTTGAAGTAAGCCTGCATGCTATATCATTAAATTGTTTAATAAAATTAGAATTAATCAACTATGCCTCCTTAAGGGGCTAAAACTTCCTACTACCGCCACCAAAGCTTGTACCACCACTTGAAGTATGAGACCTTGAACCTGAACCGCTGGATCTACTTCCTCCACCACTACCGCCGGATGTGTTTTTGGGGCGTCTTGTTCTTGTAACTTCTTCACGTAAAAATACATCCTGAGTATCTATCATTTCAACACTTACATTATTTTCAATATTATAATTATAAGTGTTGTATTTTAAGTTATAGCTTCTATTAACAAAGAAAACTAAAACAACAAAAACGAATATGGCAGCAACTAGGGCTATAATTATTTCATTACCTCCAAGAACCTTGTGAGGCCCACCTATTATTTCCCCTGTTTGTTCATCGTATATATAGCCGCCTTCAACAACGCCCTTTTTTACAAAGTCATCCAGCATATCCAACATGCTGAGCATTGTTTTACCATATTGTTTATCGCTTAAATAAGAATCTCCAGCATATAAAAGCTTATCTATTCTGGCATCGTTTAATATACCTATCATGCGCCCGGCAGTTGATATATGTATTTCTCTGTTGTTAAAATCTATAAGGTAGGCAATACCGGATTTTGCACCATCAAAACCATAACCGCCGTTTTCATATAAATCGTCAGTAAATTCTACAGTTTTACCATAGGGAACAACATTGCTGGTGGTAAGTACAACGGCTATATTATGTTTTTTATGAAGCTCTTCAATTTTACTCTCAAGGGCTTCTATGCTTTCGCTGTCCAGCACCTTTGCATCATCAATAATATACTTACTATAGTTTTCTGCTAACGCAAATTGACTAAATAATAAAACAAATAGCAATAAGCATATTAATATTCTAACTATTCTTTTTACCATAGAAAATACCCTCCTATTAACAAGGCTAAAGCAACACCTGCTGCTGCAATTATACCGTGCAAAAACAACTTACCCTTATCTATAGGTAATTTTCCACAAACTTTACCTGTTTGACCATTCATGGAAAAGAAATATTGAATATTATCTTTACCTCTATAAGTTAATACCCAAGTTGGCAACATAAGATAATTATAACTTTTATTAAGAATGTTCATATTTACATTACCATACAACTTTGAATAAGATGATCCTCTTGTAAGAATAGGTTGTAAATAACTTTCTATTTCGCTTTCAACGTTGCCTTGAACATCTTCCTTATCAACATCTCGTTTTTCTGCCATAAAACCTGTAAAATAGGCACTGGAATAGTCTTTTTCATCATTAAAATCAAAGGGATGTATACCATCGGCTAAAAGCCTTTGATTTTTACTTAGAGCATTACGCATAATATTATTAAACTTTAATATACCACGTCTAATAACCTTATAATATCTTGTGGTTGTAATATTATAGTCTCCGGAAACTACTGTACTTACTGTAACTCCTTCTCCATCAAAAGTTGCATCACACTTGTAATCGGCATCCCAATACGGATAATAAACTCCGGCAATTTTTTCCAATTGACTTTGAGAAAAGAATTCTTTTGGTACATATTTCTTTTTACCAACATACTCATGAAACTTTTTAATAGCTTCTTCTTTGTTAAATTTAAAGGGTATAAGTCTATCAGGTTTATACTCCCTTAAAAGTTTATCAACTAAAACTATTGGGCTATGACAGTAGTAGCAATTTGTTGCTACTGTTGTTTCGTCGGCAACTATTTGTGCACCACAGTTTTTACAATTATAAAGTTTTTCATTAGTATCACTATAAGTGCTACTTTGCTCAACTTCAGTATCAATGTTTTTGTTGATTTCACCGTCAATTTCATTAGCTTTTGCAATAATTTCATCTTCGGTATAGTCTTTTCCACAGTATGGACATTTAAAGTTTTGGTCATCAGGGTTGAAGTTAACAAAGGCTCCACAAGATGTACATTTAAATGTAATTGCTGCCATAATACCTCCTATATACATATAAATTTTTATAAAAGCTTTATTTATCTAAATAAATCCATACTCTTATAATATAACTAAATAAAAATTTTTGCAATAAAAAAAGCCAATAGTTTAATGCTATTGGCTTTTTTATTAGTTTTTAAACAATTCTAAACTATCATTATTTGGATAAGCTTGAGCTATTTGTAGTTCACCCATTTGACTTTGAGCATAACTTTTACCTGAGATATAGGCTTCATACATTGAAATAAAACCATTGTTATCAGTATCACCTGCTAACAACAAACCCGTTGTAAAGAAACTACCATCATTTGTTGCATATGATTGTTGATCTTTTCTGGAGCTTGTTATTACATGAAACTTGCTTTCCAACAATTCGCCGGCCCTAGACTGTACATCAACATTTCTAAATGCATTTATAACACTTTGGTTAAACTTTTTGTAAGCATCATCATTTGTTGTATTGCTTTTATTAATGTATAAGCCGCTATGACAACAGTCTAATAATACTATAACCTTGCCGGGTACACTTCTTAGAGCATTTGCCAATGTGGCAGGGCTAACAGTTTGGTTATCTGTACCCATTAAAAAGCCTGTTTCTAAAGCATGGCCTGTGTAGTAAAAAATGGAAACGCTGTTTGCATCAGCACCGCTAAATGCTGTGTTTATCGCCGGAACCAAGTTTGGAGCATATAAATTATCATGTTTTTTTATTTCCACAGCGCCAAAAGGTCCCTTTGTAGACAACCTGGAATACATTTTAATAACATCTTGGGCACATCCAGGCAAGTCTAAACCTGTACCCGGGTAGTCTGAATTGCCGATGAGCAAGGCTCTATATTTTGGAGCTGGTACATATGTAAAGGGCACAGTATTGCTGGCAGCAGTATCAATATTTGGTATGCCATTATACTTAACAAATACAAAACCAGAATAAACTCCGCTTTGAGTTAGGTTATAATGATAAGCAGGGCTTGGCCTATAAACAGAATCTTGAAGTATTAAAACATCATCTTTATAAATATAAAAGGCATATTCTATCGGTGGGGTGGAGCCGTAACCTGTAACATTGGCATTTAATGTTAAAATGTTACCTGATATTGATGCATTTAATGTTACTTTTCTTACAGGAACCGTAACAATAAAGTTGGTGCTTTCGGTTGATACAACAGTATCTGTTTTATCTTTTACATAAGCTTTGAATTTATATGTTCCGGCCGCTGTTGGTGTGTATATAAAGGTATTGCTATCAGAATAAGCAGTGGTATATACAATAGCGTTTGTGTTCGCGTTTATAACATGAAAAGCATATTTATAAGGCGAAACGCCTCCTGAGGCAAATGCTCTAACGGTAACTTTACCACCCAATTCAAAGTTAACATTATCTATAGTGGCATAAACAGTTATTGGTTGTGGGGCAGGGGCACTTACAACAATGTTGCCTGTTGTATGGGACGTTCTTATATTACGAGAATCCCTTACAAAACTGGTGATTTTATATGTACCCGGTAAAGTTGGAGTATAGGTAAAAATTGAATTTATTCCATAAGTACCCTTATGAATAGCAACATTATCCTTAATTACATAATAAGCATATTGATAAGGTGGAACACCACCATTTGCAGTTGCTATTACTGATACAGTTTCATTTACATTCATAGTAGTCTTATCTGCATTGGAGGTAATGGTTAACGGAGGTATGCTGCCTGCTTGTATATTGATTTTTGTTGTTGCTTTCCATACAATCTTTCCTGCTGAGTCCTTTACAAATACATTAGCATGATAAACACCGGCACTTGTAGGGGTATAGTTGTATTGGGAATTACTTGTATACCAGTAATTTAAAACTTTAACATTATCTTTATATACATAAAAAGCATAGGAATAAGGCGCTTTACCACCGGTTGCTAAACCTTTAAATGTAATAGTATCCCCTATATATTGGCCTGATGGTGTTGCTGTAGCAATTAGTGAAAGAGGAGCACTAGAACCACCAACATTAACAACAGGAGTATCAGCAAATACAATTGTATTGCTGGAGTCTTTTACAAAGGCGGTTGCTCTATAAGTTCCTGCACTGGTTGGTATGTATGTAAAAGAATTTACCTTAGAATAAGAGCCTTTGTGAATTGGAACATTATCTTTAAAGATATAATAAGCGTAATAATAAGGGGGAATTCCACCGCTGGCATTTGCACTAAAAGTAACACTTTCGCCTATTAGCATATTATTTTTATTTGCACTAGCTACTACTGTTAAAGGTGAAACTACTCCGGCGGTAACTTTAGCACTGTTTTTATAAGCAATTATATTTTTAGAGTCTTTTACAAAGGCAGTAACAGTATAAACACCATTTACTACCGGTGTATATGTGAATATGTTGTTTTGTGAGTAGGTACTTTTATATATATTTGTGCCATCTTTATATAAATAATATGCATAACTATAAGGTTTTAGGCCATTGCTTGCAGTAGCTGTAAAAATAATTTTTTCGTTCAAGTTAACGTGAGCTTTATTAACAGTTACATTTATGCTTAATGGTGAAGAAGGTTGAACAGATATTGTGGGGGATATACTACTAACCCTATTACCTAAACTATCCTTTGCAAAAACCATGGCATGATAATTGCCGGCAGCTGTGGGTTTATATGTATAATAAATATTATTGGTATAGCTTGTTGTTGCAATCCTCACATTGTCTTTATATAAATAATAGGCGTAGGTATAAGGGGCGGCACCACCGCTAGGATGAGCATAAAAAATACATTCATTGCCCAAAACAACATTAGCACTATTTACAGTACCATATACTTGAAGTGGTGTGGGGGCTCCACTTACCGTATATACAGCAGGATTTATAGAGTTAACAACTATTTTATTGCTATCTCTTACCCAGGTTTTTATTTTATAATTACCCGGTGATGTAAATCTATATGTAACAATTCTTGAACTGGTAAAGGGCATATGTTCTACCACACTATCATTGCAATAAATATAAGTTGTATATTGGTAAGGGGGTGTTCCGCCGTAGTTTGTTTCAGGTATAGTTAAGCTAACAATATCGCCAACAACAACATTAGCCTTTGCATCTTTTGCTTTAGCATATTCAAAGTTTGATTTTGGCTCTATTGTTGAATATTTATATCTGTTTTCAAGGACAAAACCAAAGGCATAGCTCCTTGCATCTACTTTATATGTTGGTTGAATACCATCACCATGAGTTTTGTCTTCAACATTTCTAAAAGCGTTTACATCAATAAAGTTGAGGGATTTTGGCAATTCAATATCATTTAAAAATTTACAATTAACTATGGCGTCTTTATGAATTTTTTTAACACCTTCAGGTATTATCAATTTTTCTATAATTGAATTATTTAAAAAAGCGTTTGTAGAAATCTCTGTAATGTTTAAACCGTCAATATTTTCAGGTATACTCACTATTTTATCAGCGCCATTATATTTTAATAA
>JAAZPT010000342.1 GCA_012797085.1 Christensenellaceae bacterium
CCAAGGTAGTTTTGATTGATGGCAAAACAATTACAATGCCCATGCTTGTTTCCAGTATGATCGCCGGTTATGTAACAGACTATGGTGCTTTGATGCTTGCAGTTTTACTTGCTACATTACCCACAGTAATCATTTTCTTTGCATTACAAAAAAGCTTTACAGAGGGTATATCAGGCGCTGTAAAATAAATTTTTTAAATATATATCTTAAGGAGAAATACAAGTGCTATTTAGTTTTTTTCAAAATCCTAATAGTTTACATATAGGTTGCATGGAACCCCGTGCAACCTATATTCCGGAAAAGGCCATAACTTGTTTAAATGGCAATTGGCGTTTTAAATTTTTTGAAAGTGTTGAAGAGCTTCCGGAAAGTCTTGATGTAACAGGTATTGATGTAGGAGATGCTACAATACCTGTACCGGGCATTTGGGAATTGCATGGTTATGGAAAACCTCAATATACAAATGTAAGATATCCTATACCTTATGACCCACCACATGTTCCACGAAAAAATCCTTGTGGGCTTTATGAAACTAGCTTTGAAATTAATAAAGAGGATAAAGCTTATTATATTAACTTTGATGGGGTGGACAGTTGTTATTATCTTTGGTTAAACGGAAAGTTTGTTGGTTTTTCTCAAGTAAGCCATAGTACCAGTGAGTTTGATATTAGCAACTTTGTACAGAACGGCTTAAACATTATGCGAGTTTTAGTGCTTAAGTATTGTTTTGGAACATATTTAGAGGATCAGGATAAGTTTAGAACAAGTGGAATTTTTAGGGATGTTTTTCTTTTAACAAGACCTAAAAACCATATTTTCCAATTAAAAATATTAAGTGATGTAAATTGTGATTTAAGTAAAGGTAAAATAAACATATGCACAGATTACATTGGTGAAGCCAAAGATATTATAGTTAAAGTATTTGACCCAGAGGATAAACAAGTTTGTGAAAAAACTTTTATAAACGATTGCGAAATTGAAATTGATAATCCGCAACTATGGAATTCAGAAGAGCCCTTATTATATAAACTTCAGTTTGAATCAAATGGAGAAATAATAATTCAAAAAACAGGCTTTAGACGTATACATATTGATAAAGGAATACTTTATATTAATAATATGCCTATTCGTTTTAGAGGTGTAAACAGGCATGATAGCAATCCTTATAGGGGTGCGGCTGTAAATCGTGAAGATGTTCTTTTAGATTTGCGTTTAATGAAGGAACACAACATAAATGCAGTAAGAACCAGTCATTATCCAAATTCTCCTTGGGTTTATGATATGTTTGACGAATACGGTTTTTATATTATTGCAGAAAGCGACATAGAATCCCATGGTACAGCTACAGAGCGTGGAGGATATACTGATAAAAACTATTGTCAAATAGCCAGGGATGAACGCTTTGCTGATGCTATTATGGACAGGGTACAGCGCAACGTAGTTCAAAATAATAACCATATAAGTACTGTTATGTGGTCACTGGGCAATGAAAGCGGTTATGGTGATAACTTTGAAAATGCAGCAAGATGGGTTAAAAAATATGATGCAACAAGACTTGTTCATTTTGAAAGCTTAATAAACAATTCACCACCTTATATACCGGATTTATCAGTTTTAGATGTTTATAGTAGAATGTACCCGTCATTAACAGAAATTGACAGATATTTTAATGAAGGAAGGCTTGATAAGCCATATGTATTATGTGAATACATCCACACAATGGGGAATGGACCCGGAGATGCTGAAGAATATTGGCAAATGTTTGATAAGCATCCAGGTATGTGTGGCGGTTTTGTTTGGGAATGGTGTGACCATGCCTATGTTTTAGACGTTGTAAACGGTAAGGAAAAATTTGGCTATGGTGGAGATTTTGGTGAAATCAGGCATGACGGAAACTTCTGTGTGGATGGGCTTGTATGGCCTAATAGAAAGGTGTCTACAAGCTTAAAAGAGATTAAAAATGTATACAGGCCATTAAGGGTAAGCATAAATGGTAAAAAATTGGTAATTAAAAATACACAGGAATTTGTTGAAACATCAGAATATTACAGTTTAAAAGCAAGTTTACAACAAGATGGCAAAATAATTGATTCAACTTATTTGAACCTTGAAAACATATGCCCAAAACAATCAAAATGTGTTGATATTCCCTTTGAGTTACCGGAAGCTGGCCTTGTTCAAATTCTAATTGAAACATTTACAAAGAAAGATACAGCTTTTGTTCCGGCAGGTTCATTAGTTGGTGTAGATCAAGTTACTGTTTTCGATAAACAGATATGCTGTAAAGCTAAATATCAGGATAAGCAATTGACAGCACCTCAATATTTTGATAATCGTTTTGATATAATTGTTAAGGGCGATGGTTTTGAGTATGTTTATGATAAACGTACGGCATGCTTAGCATCCTTCAAAGTTGATGGTAGAGAATTGTTTGAAAAACCGGCCGAAATTAATACATGGCGTGCTCCAACGGATAACGATATGAACATTAGGAAAGAATGGGAGTTTGCTTATTATAACTTACAAAACTGTGTAACATATGAAACGGTTGTAAATGAAGAAAATGAATGCATTGTTGTTGATACTCACTTCAGCATATCCCCAATATCTATGGGTAGAATTGTTGATGGGCATATTAAACATAGTTTCTATGGTGACGGTACTGTTAATATTGATATAGATTCCCTTAAAAAGGACTATGAATATGTTTACCTGCCGCGCCTAGGTATGAGATTCTTCTTGCCTAAAGCTTTTGAAAAAATAAACTATGCAGGTTATGGCCCTTATGAAAGCTATATAGATAAGCGTGCAGCAAGCTATTTTGGTGAATTTGAAAGTACTGTTACAGATTTGTTTGAAGAGTATATTAAGCCTCAAGAGAACGGATCACACTATGGTACACGTAAAATAAGCTTATATTGCGATTGTGGCAAAACATTTAATGTTTGTTCATCTAAAGGTATATCATTTAATGCAAGCCATGTTAGCCAAGAAGAACTAACAGAAAAAACACACCATACTGATGTACAGGAATCACCTTATACAATATTATGTATTGATGCAGGTATGAGCGGTATTGGTAGTAACTCTTGTGGACCGGCATTGTCCGATAAATTTAAAGTAGAAGGTATAATTAAAGCTAACTTCTCAATAAAAGTAAAATAATTTTAAAACACATAAAACACCCTTCTATTAGGAGAGGGGTGTTTTAATGTTAAAATTTATTTAACAATTATGTTATAATGTATTTATAAAAGTCTAAATATACATGGTGAAAAAATCAAAACAAATCGATAAAGTGGATAAAATAGTGCAAGATTACTAAAATATTAAATAAAAGTGGATAATAGTTACAAAATAATTGAAAATTATTGACAAAATATGGTGGAGTGTGGTAACATATCCCAAGTGGAGGTTTTGTAAAAATATTAATTTTATTTACATATTTAAAAACGGAGGGTTATTTATGACAAACGCTCTACGAATAACATACCACCATCATTGTGGCTTTAGTATTCATTTGGGGGAAACACTTCTAATATTTGACTATTGGGAAGGAAAAAACAGAGAAATTCCACAAGATGCAAAACTTACAGTAGAAAGATTAAGGCTTTATAAAAATGTGTATGTTTTTATTTCCAACTCTCATATAGATCATCTTGACAACATAATTTATGATTGGCAAAAAATAGGTAATGTACATTACTATTCCAGCGAGGATGTTCCACTTCAGCCCAATACAGACGTTCTTCGAGTAGGGGACAGCATTAAAGTAAGTAGCGATATTGACGTTTTTGCCTATGGATCTACCGACTGGGGAGTTTCATTTTTAGTGCGTGTTGGTAAGTTTTATATTTTCCATGCAGGCAATCTAAACTTGTGGCATTGGCGTGAAGAAAGTACTCCGGCACAAATAGAAAAAGCCCAGGAAGATTTTGCTGCAGTGCTGGATACACTTAGAGATTTAAACATTACAATTGCATTTTTCCCGGTAGATCCTCGCCAGGGCCTATATTTTGATGCAGGGGCAATACAGTTTGTGCTTGATATAAAGCCAAGGCTTATTATACCAATGCATTATCAAAACAGGCCTGAAATTGCTCAAAAATTTGCAATGGAAATTCGTAACCCTAATACAGAGGCATTGGCCATGACTGTACCCGGAGTTTCTGCAAATGTTGAGGAAATAAATGGTGAGGTATATGCAACAATACTTTCACCGGATTTTTATCAAGACTATGATAGCAATGATGATGATACAGGCTTTATAGAAGGTACAGGAAAGCCGGTTGAATTTTAAGTACAAGTTGAAACAATAAGTCATTTATGGTATATTTTAAATAAATATTTCAATTGGAGGCTTATATGTCTATAGCAAAAATAATTGATCATACAATATTGAAGGCCGATACGGTACCAAGTACGGTTATAAGGTATTGTAACGAGGCAAAGGAGTATGGTTTTGCTTCGGTATGTGTAAATTCTTGTTATACCAGTTTAGTTAGTAAAGAATTGGCAGGTTCAAATGTATTAACCTGTACAGTTGTTGGTTTTCCCTTAGGGGCTATGTCTACAAAAGCAAAGGCTTATGAAGCTAAAACGGCAGTTGAGGATGGGGCTGACGAAATTGACATGGTTATTAATGTAGGAGCTTTAAAGGATAAAAATTACAATTTGGTTCGTGATGATATAAAGACTGTTGTAGAAGCGGCAAAGCCTGCAATAGTTAAAGTTATTATTGAAACTTGTTTGTTAACAAAGGAAGAAATTATTAAAGCTTGTGAATTAAGCATAGAGGCAAATGCAGCTTTTGTTAAAACATCAACGGGCTTTTCAACAGGTGGAGCAACAGTTGAAGATGTTGCCCTTATGAAAAAAACTGTTGATGGAAAGGCCTTAGTTAAAGCAAGCGGTGGAATTAGAACAGCGGAACAAGCTAAAGCCTTAATTGAAGCAGGCGCTGATAGAATCGGGGCAGGTAACGGCATAATATTATTATAAAATTAATAAATATTACAAAACGGCATTGTGCCGTTTTTTTAATGTAAAAATAAAACAATATTGACAGTTTACCTATTTAATATATAATAGCAAAATGTTGGCTTTTGTTTATTATTTATTTAAAGGTGAAATATGACAAGTACAAAAATAAAAAACTTATCCGCATTGGCATTAATAATAGTAACTATAATTTGGGGTGGAGGTTTTGTTGCCACTCAAATTGCAATAGATTCAGGCTTAAGCACAGAAGCTATTATGACAATACGCTTTGTTGTGGGCTCATTAATTATAGGTTTAATAAATATAAAACAAGTAATAAGAACAGATAAGAGAACCTTAATCCACGGCATAGTCGCAGGGGCAATTATATTTTTTGCGTTTTTTATTCAAACAGTAGGGCAAAGGTCTTTAGAAATTTCTCTTGTTTCTTTAATAACTGCAAGTAATGTAGCAATGGTGCCTTTTTTTAGTTGGATATTTGATAAAAAAAGACCTAAAAAATCAGTGTTAATTTTAAGCTTTACAACATTTATAGGTATAGCAATACTAAATTATAAAAATGGAACTCTAAGTTTTAATATTGGCGCATTGTTAATACTTATTTGCGCAGCACTTTTTGCATTACATATTAGTTATTTAGGTAGATTTTCATCAAAAGTAAATGCAAGCAACCTAACTTTTTGGCAACTTTTTACAGCTGCTGTAATATCAGCAATAGTGTGGCTTATAAATGGTGAAGGTATAACACAAACTCAAATACAAAATGGAATAATAGCTGTAATGTTTTTAGGTGTGTTTTCAACAGCCATATGTTATTATTTACAAACAAAAGCTCAACAAAATGTTCCCGCCTATTTTGTAGCAATTATCCTATCAATGGAGGGGGTTTTTGGTAGTGGGTTTTCAGCCCTGTTGGGTTATGAAACATTAAGCTCCAATGTAATTATAGGTGGTACAATAATTATTGCGTGCGTAATTGCAATAAACTTATTATTAAATAATGATTATTAAAAGTAAGTTATAGAGCTTAAAAAAGCAAAAAAATTGATAATGATTCCCCCCTTTACTAAACATGAGTAAAG
>JAAZPT010000343.1 GCA_012797085.1 Christensenellaceae bacterium
CATCCTGACACCATAAGTGCAATGAATAATTTGGGAAATGCTTGCTCTAATCTAGGAATCTATAAAGAGTCATTAAAAATAAGAAAAGAAGTATTATCAAAATACAAGGAAATATTAGGAGAAAACCATCCTGACACCATAAGTGCAATGAATAATTTGGGATGTTTTTATGCCAATATAGGGATATATGAAGAGTCTTCAAAAATATTTGAAGAAGTATTATTCAAGCGAAAAGAAATATTAGGAGAAAATCATCCTAAAACTATAGATTCAATGAATAATTTGGGAAAGGCTTACTCTGATTTAGGAAGATATGAAGAGGCACTAGAAATAAGAGAAAAAATATTATCTAAACAGAAAGGGAAACAGGATTAAACTGGACACAAGTCCGGAATTATTTAAAAAGTGGTGATATTTTGGATAAAGAAAAACTCTATAAAGAATGGAAAAATGAAGAGGAAATTGCCTATATTAAAGGCTGGGATTTTTCACATATTTCAAACAGATATAGTGAAGAAGACAATTTGCCTTGGGATTTTAAAGCTGTTATTAAAAAATATTTAACGCCCGAAATGAATTTATTGGATATGGAAACGGGCGGTGGAGAATTTTTGCTTGAATTAAAGCATCTACACTCAAAAACTGCCGCCATAGAGGGCTATAAACCCAATGTAGAATTTTGTAAAAATAAATTATTGCCTTTGGGTATAGATTTTAAAGAAGCTGACGGTGCAGATGTTCTTCCCTTTGATGATAATCAATTTGATATAGTTACAAACAGGCATGGTGATTATACATGCCAAGAATTAAAAAGAGTTTTAAAAAATAACGGACTGTTTTTAACTCAACAGGTTGGTGCTGAAAACGATTGGGAATTGATAAAGCTTTTGCAACCTGAAGTAAAAGAAGTAGCTTATCCTGATCAATATTTAAATATAAAGCAAAAAGAGCTGGAAGAAAACGGCTTTGAGATATTGGAGAGGGGAGAAGTGTTTCAACCCATTAAATTTTTTGATGTTGGCGCATTGGTATGGTTTGCCAGAATTATAGAATGGGAATTCCCCAATTTTGAAGTGGATAAATATTTAGATAATCTATATAAAGCACAGGAAATATTGGAAAAATACGGAGCAATACAGGGAAGAACCCATAGATTTTATATGGTGGCAAAAAATAATAAATTATAGTATGTTATACCAAAGTCTAAGCCTTTATATAAAATAACTTCCATATAGTAAGGAGCAAACATGGATATATATCAAAAATCATTAAAATTTCATGAGGAATTGCAAGGAAAAATAGATATAAATGTAAAGTGCAAGCTTGATAATAAGCAAGACCTTAGCCTTGCCTACACGCCCGGTGTTGCGGAGTCTTGCCGCCAAATTTATAAAAATCCGGATGATGTATATAAATATACTTGGAAAAACAATATCGTTGCAGTAATAAGCGACGGTACTGCCGTTTTGGGCTTGGGGGATATAGGGCCGGAGGCCGCTTTGCCGGTAATGGAGGGCAAGGCTGCACTTTTTAAAAAATTTGCCGATGTAAATGCCATACCTATAGTGCTCAACACAAAAAATACCGATAAAATTATTAGTACAATAAAGGCAATAGCACCAACATTTGGCGGTATAAACCTTGAGGATATATCAGCCCCCCGCTGTGTTGAAATAGAGCGCATATTAATAGAAGAATTGGATATTCCCGTTTTTCATGATGATCAGCATGGTACGGCAATAGTGGTTACAGCAGCCTTTGTAAACTCATTAAAGCTGGTAAAAAAAGAACCGAAGGATATAAAGCTCGTTGTAAGCGGTACAGGGGCTGCAGGCTCATCAATAATAAAAATGCTGTATAATTTTGGAATAAAAAATATATATGCCTTCAATATAAACGGCATACTAAATAAAAAATATAATGACAGCTATGATTTTCTAAATGCTGAAATTGCTGATATTACAAACCCTGATATGCTTGATATAAGCCTTGCTCAAGCCATGGAGGGTGCAGATGCCTTTGTTGGAGTATCTGCACCTAATGTGGTAAATAAGGCAATGGTAAGCAGTATGGCGAAAAATGCCATAGTTTTTGCAATGGCTAACCCCGAGCCTGAAATTTCATATGATGATGCGGTTTCCGCAGGAGCTGTAATTGTTGGTACAGGCCGCAGTGACTACCCAAACCAAATCAACAATGTGCTTGCATTCCCGGGCTTATTTAAAGGAGCATTGCAAGTTAGGGCAAGAAAAATAAGCGAAGGCATGAAACTTGCGGCGGCTATAGGCATTGCAAAACTTGCTGAAGATGAAGGCCTAAGCTTTTACTCCGTTATACCATCAGCGTTTAACCCGAAACTTGCCGATGTAGTTGCCAATGAGGTTGCAAAAAAGGCTGTAGAAGAAGGCTTAAGCAGGTTATAATAAAAAACGGTCGAAAGGCCGTTTTTATTTGTGAAGTACTATCCAAAAACACAAAATGCTGATATAATACTTGCTTTGAGAGGCGGTGTTTTATTGAAGGATAAGCATTTTGTAAAAAAGTTGTTCGGCTTGGCCATACCTGTTGCATTTCAGCAATTTATGCTATATTTGGTTGCCGCATCGGATGCCGTTTTGTTGGGCAGTTTAAGCCAAAACTCCATGGCGGCTGTAGCCTTGGCAGGGCAGGTGCAATTTGTATTCGGCTTATTTATTGGGGGAATATCTACAGGGGCAAATATTTTTGCATCCCAATATTGGGGCAAAGGGGATAAAAAAACCATAGTTGATGTTTTAAACCTTGTGTTGGGTATATCCATACCTGTATCCTTGACATTTACTTTGCTTGCAATTTTTTTACCTGAAGAAATAATGAGCATATTAACGTCGGATTCTATTTTAATAGCAAAAGGCTCAGAGTATTTGTTTTCAGTAAGCTTATCCTATTTGTTTTATGGTATATCACAGATGTATTTGAGCATTATGCGCAACAGCGGCAAGGCTGTAAAGGCATCAATTATCGGCTCGGCTTGTGTGGTATTAAATATTGGTTTAAGCGTTATTTTTATATATGGCTTAATGGGCATACCAAAACTTGGCATAAAGGGTGCAGCTTATGCAATGCTTATTGCCAAGGCAATTGAAATGCTTTGGGCATATTTTGATTCCTTGAGTGTAGGCAGTATTAAGGCCAACTTAACAGGTATATTTAAACCCATAAAAATATTGCAAAAAAAGTTTTGGAAGTATACCTCTCCTGTTATAGCAAACAATGTAGTATGGGGTTTGGGTTTCTCTATGGGCAGTGTAATTATGGGGCATATGGGTGCCGATGCAGTTGCTGCAAGCAGTATTGTAAGCATTACCAGAAACCTTGTGCTGTGTTTTTGTATGGGTTTAGGTGCGATCAGTGGCATAATGATAGGTAATGAACTTGGGGCGGGAAATATACAAAAGGCAAAACTCTATGGTGATAGACTTGCGAAGTTTGCCGTAATTAGCGGATTTTTATCAGGTATGCTACTATTAATTATCAGCCCTGTAATTATAAACTTTTCCAATTTAAGCCCTCAAGCTGAATTTTATTTAAAGTGGATGTTTGTAATAACCGCTGTATTGATGTATGCAAAAGCCTTTAACATTACAACCGTTTCAGGTATATTTAGTGCCGGTGGCGACAATAAATTCAGCCTTATATGCGATACTGTAACCCTTTGGGGTATAGTTGTTCCTTTGGGCTTTTTATCCGCCTTTGTGTTTAAATGGCCGGTATTAGTGGTTTATTTTATTGTTATTATGGATGAGTTTATAAAATCACCGGTGGTATATAATCATTATAAAAAATATAAATGGTTAAAAAATCTTACACAGTAAAAGGCATTAAAACAGCCAAAAACCAATAACAGGCAAGCCTGTTATTTTTTAATTAATAAAATAATTTACACAATCTTTATTTTAAACATATAATAGCTTTAAAATTTTAATCTAATATAATACATAGTAATAAATATATTACTTAAAACTTTTAATTTCGAAAGGTAGGTAAATTATGAAAAAATTATTAGCTTTACTATTAGTTGTTGTTTTAGGTTTATCTTGCGCAACATTTGTAACAGCAGAAGAGGCTAAAGCACCAAAATATGTATTTATGTTTATTGGTGACGGTATGGGTACTCCCCAAATTACAGCAACAGAATATTATTTAAGCACAATAGAAAATGCTGACAAGCCTTTTCCAATGCCAAGGGCATTGTCATTCACAACATTCCCCTATGTTGGTATCATGACAACAATGGATGCTACATCTTTCCTTCCGGACTCCGCATCAACAGCATCATCCATGGCATCAGGTATCAAAACAGCATCCGGCGTAATCAACTACACAGTTAACGATGCTCTTGAAACACAAGAACCCGTTAAAACAATTACAGAATATGCTAAAGAAGCCGGCAAAAAAATCGGTATTGTTACATCAGTTACAACAAACCATGCTACACCTGCTGCATACTATGCAAAGGTTCCAAGCCGTAATCAATACTACGATATAGCAAAACAATTTGTTGAATCAAAAGTTGACTTTATCGGTGGTGGTGGTTTTGGCTCACCTGATAACAAAGGTAAAGATAAAAACATTTATGAAGTAGCTGCAGAAGCTAATATCAATATTGTAGACGGTTCTGATGCTATAAGAAACATAGAAGCTACAGACGAAAGAACAATAGCAAAAGTTTGTGACGGCGCTATGCTTTACGAAGTAGATCGTCTTGCAGAACTTGAAAAAGGCAATGACATTGCAAGCTTGGCAGACGTTACAAAAGCAGCTATAAAAGCAGTTGACAACGATGAAAACGGATTCTTCATTATGGTTGAAGGCGGCAAAATTGACTGGGCTTGTCACGCAAACGATGCTTATACATCCATTATGGATACAGTTGCTATATCCGATGCAGTTCAAGTTGCAATAGACTTTATGGACGAACATCCCGACGAAACACTTATAGTTGTAACAGGCGACCACGAAACAGGTGGCTTAACAATAGGATTTGCTACAACAGAATACGACAGCCACTATGAAGTACTTGCTAATCAAAAGCTCTCATATGAAAAATTTACAAGTATAATTGCATCTTGGAGAGAAGAAGGCGGCAAAACTTTTGAAGAAGCTTTAGCATTCGTTAAAGAAAACTATGGCTTAACAACAGAAGCTGATCAATTAACAACACTTACAGATACAGATATTCAAAAATTGAAAGAAGCTTTTGAAGTTTCAATGTCAGGTTTAGCTAGCAGCGATCAAACTGCAGCACAAAAATTGGCATATGGTGGCTATGAGCCCTTCTCCATGATTGTATCACGTATTATTAACAACAAAGCCGGTTTAGACTATACATCTTACTCTCACACAGGTTTGCAAATACCTGTTTTCGCAAAGGGTGTTGGTTCAGAACTATTTACAGGCTTATATGACAATACAGATATTTTCTCAAAAACTATGACAGCAATGAGATTAGCTGATAAAATATCTCAAAAATAATTAATATAAACAATCTATTCAAGCAATTGATAGGACTCTGCTTGCGAGGCGGGCAGGGTCCTCATTTTAGCTAAGGAGTGTTTTATGACTGATTTAAAAAAAATAAAAAATAAAAAGCGTACTAATTGGATTATTTGCATAGTTATCGGTTTACTTACAATTTTAGCATGTTATTTACCCGAATATAATGTATCGGTACATGGTGCAAAACCACGTGTAGCTGTTGAAATAATAAGCGTTGATAACAGCCAACTTGCTCCCATAGGCTTATCCTACACAGGCGATCAAGGTGCCACGGTAAAAATACTTGAGGGTAAGCACAAAGGTAAAGTTATTGAAGCCCACAATATGATGCTTGCCGCATTGGAGAAGGACAAGATTTTTGAGGTTGGCGATAAGGCTATTTGTGTGCTAAATAATTATGATGGGGAGCTAAGGGGGCAACTCATAGATCACGATAGGCGAATGCCTCAAGGGCTTTTGTTTGCACTATTTGGTGTTCTATTAATAGTATTTGGTGGAGTATCCGGTTTTGGGGCAATAATATCCCTGGCAGCAAGTATAGTTATAATATGGAAAATATTTATTCCTCTAATATTACAGGGTCATGACCCCATATTAATGTCCTTAATACTTGTTGTATTTTTAACCGTTGTTATAGATATATTGGTTGCAGGCATCTCTAAAATATCATTAGTGGCAATTATAGGCTCATTGTTAGGTACATTCCTTACAGCAATATTAGCAATAATATTTGGAGAAATGTTTATTATGGATGGAGGGACAATACCCTATGTAGTGCCCTTGCTATCACAAAGTGCATTAAAATTAAATATAAAGGATTTGTTTTATTCCATGGTGTTTATAGCCAACTCCGGCGCACTCATGGATTTAAGCATGGACGTAGCCGCATCCTGCTATGAGGTTAAACAACATGCGCCCCATGTAACACATAAACAACTTTTAAGGTCGGGTATGGCGGTTGGGCGTAAAGTTGTAGGTACAATGACAACAACTTTAATGCTGGCTTATTCCGGTAGCTATTTATCAATGTTGCTGTTTTTTGTAGGTCAAGGTACTCCTGTTATTGATATTATAAACTATAAGTTTGTTTCAGCAGAAATATTACGCACATTGGTAGGCTCCTTCGGTCTTGTAAGTGTAGCACCCTTTACAGCAGTTGTGGCAGCTTTTGTACTTACAAAAAACACAAAGGAAGTTGCCCCGGTAAACCTTGAGGATATTGAGGTTGAAGAATTACTGGAAACATTGGAAAAATAGGAATATATTATGAAAGGGATTATACTTTACAAATCTAAATATGGTGCAACACAAAAATATGCCATGTGGTTATCCCAAAAAACCGGCTTTGAATACATCGATATTACAAATGCCGATATTAACATTGTAAAAGAATTCGATGTAATAATTATTGGTGGCGGCATATATGCATCAAGCATTTCCGGTATATCCTTTTTAAAAAAGAATATTGATGTTTTACAAAATAAAAAAATTATAGTTTTTTGTACAGGGGCTTCATCCTTTGATAAAAAAGCCTTTAAGCAAATTATAAACTATAATTTAGGGGATAAATTTAAAAATATTCCTTGCTTTTATTGTAGAGGAGCATGGGATATGGATAAAATGAACATGGTTGATAAAAACCTTTGCATATTGCTTAAAAAGGCTGCAGAAAAAAAGAAAGAAGAAGATTATCATGTTTGGGAAAAGGCTCTAATGGCAATTGGCGATAACAAGTACGATTGGACCGATATAAAATATATAGAGCCGATTTTGGAGGAAATTAAATAAAAAGCCTGTATCAATATGATGCAGGCTTTTTTATTTAATTATTTATTAATTATGCTTACATTTCCTTTTGCAGCTTGTTTATATAATATATATTTGCAAATGTTAAAAACAGGTATAGCATTGCAAGCACAATTATTATATAAAGGTCTACGCTCATTAAGCCAAATCCTAAAAGAATGTTGGCAAATATATATTGAAATAAATTATAAGTTTTTGCCTTTGCTTTGTTGCGTAGGGCCTGGTTGCGCTCGTCATGTTCTTCAATATATTCCTGCCTTGCCTTTTGTGGATTTTTTAATAAATCTTTATGTTTAAAGTAATTGCCTACACTTTCACCAAATAGGCCTGAACCCACACCTATAAAAATAAAAGGTAATACTGCCATAATATCTTTACTGTTTTTGCTTACTTTTATAAGCACTAAACCTAAAACAAATAAGGCTGTGCCTATAACAAGCTTCATTGTATTTTTAGTTTTTTCCATAATCAATCTCCTCATAAATAAAAACATCTTCAATATTTACTCCAAAGTACCTTGCAATTTTAAAAGCCAACACTATCGAAGGGTTGTATCTGCCGTTTTCCAATGAGCCTATAGTTTGGCGTGATACTCCTAAATCATTTGCCAACTTTTCCTGGTTTATGCCATGCTTCTTTCTTAGCTCTTCCAATCTGTTTTTCAAAACATCACCCCTTATATAAAATGTAAAGTATACTTTCCATTTATAGTATAAATCCACTCTGAAAAAATGTCAAGCTTACTTTCCATAATTTTTAAAAAAATTTGCAATGTGATTTTATTTTTATTATAATCTGCTTGTTTAAATTTGAAAAATATGGGTATAAATTAATGGTAAGGAGTTGATGTTATGGAATTTTCACCGGAGGCAAGGGAAGTTTTTAAAACTGTTATGAAGGTGCAAGGCGCAGATGCTGTGCTTATGGCTTTTGAAAACATGGATGGCTTAAGCAAGTTCAGGCTCGATGTTAAAAAGCTTACACCCAAAGACAGGGTTATTTTAATTGACGATATACCTGTAGCAATAACTGAAGAGGACGAAAAAACCCTTAAAAACATTCGCTTTATAGTACAAGATAATAAAATAATGATGGAAAGTAAAGGCGGCTGTGCATGTTGCACAGGCTGTAACGGTTGCAATTAATGAGTAAAAATATTTTGTATGCTATTTTAGTATTTGTGATTATTGCCTTAGCATTTATATACTTCAATAAAAATAAAAATGAGGGGAATACATCCTTGTATAAAAAAATAAGTCAAAGTGATGCCAAGGCTATGATGGATGAGGGCGGCGTTATAATTTTAGATGTTAGAACGGAAGAGGAATTTGCATCCGGCCATATACCAAATGCATTAAACCATTCAAGCGGAAAAATGAGCACAATTTCAAATACCGTGCCGGATAAAAATGCTACAATACTTGTATATTGTCGTTCAGGCGTAAGAAGCAGGGGAGCAGTTTCCGAAATGATAAAACAGGGCTATACAAATGTTATTGATTTTGGCGGTATAATGAGCTGGAAATATGATATTGTAAGGTGATAACATGAAAACCGTAAAATATAATCTTGAAGGTATGTATTGCTATACATCGCAAGACAGGTCAAAAACCGGCCTCGGATATTTAGAAGGTGTTATTGACAGCAATGCAAACTGTATGGATCAAACCATTACAATTACCTATGATGAAAATATCGTAAGTGAAAAAGAAATAATCGCTCGTTTGGAGGAAATGGAATTTAAGGTAATTGATAATAAACAGGAAGCCTAATGATGTTTTACCATGGCAGTAGTGTTCCTGATATAAAAATACTCAAACCCTGTTTGGCAGATCATTATACAGTTGTATAGTATCCCCTGTGCAAGGCTTAGTATAAAACCTATAATTGACAGCATAATAAGGCTTGATGATGTATATAAAAAACCAAAGCATTTGCTTTGGTTTTTTTATGTTAGGGTAAAGGAGTAAAAAAGGAAAAATACTCCTTTTTTATTTACTTTTTATCAAATCTACTATTTTTTTACTTTGGGCTTCAGCATTTTTATTTTCTAAAACAAAGGCTTTAGCTTTTTTGGCTTTTTCGGCCTTCTCTGCATCATTTAAATTTAAAATTTCTAAAATGCTGTCAGCTAAATCATCTCCTATATAATAGAAATGATCATCATATTCCGCCGATATACCCTCTAACTTATAACAAAGTACAGGTTTTCCGCTTAACAAATACTCCATGGATTTTGAAGGGAAAGAATATTTTGTATATTCCCCTTCAGGTTTTCTGGGGTTTATTAATATGCTTGCTTCTGCTTGCAATAATAAAGCATCTTCCCTGGGTACAAAACCTAAATAATGTATGTTGCCATAATTCTCAGATGCACTTTTTACTTCGCTTGCCATGTTTCCGCCGCCGCAAAGCACCAAGTTTACATTCTTTAATTTTTCCGCTTTAAAAGCATCAACTAAATCGCCTATGCCCAACTCTTTTTGAATCGTACCGGTATATAAAACCGTTGGCTTATTAAAGGGCAGTTTATATTTTTCAAAGCATTCAATAACATCATTTTTGTTTGGCGTGGGGTAAGCGTTAGGGGCAATAGCTTCAACAACTGTATATTTAGCATTTTTATTAAGAGGTAAAACATCCTTCATAGGCTCTGTAAGTAATATAAAATTATCAAAATACCTACAAAGCTCTATGGATTTCTTGCCCATTTTGTTTTCCATATACCCAAGCAAACCTGTGCGGCCGCTTGCCAAGCCCAAATCCGTCGGAATATCGGGTACTATTATGCTTATATTTAAATCGCTATATGTTTCTTTAGCTTTTACAATTGCATTCATAAAAGGCAAGTAAAGGGAATAGAGCAATATATTTCTGTTTTTTTCATTTTGTTTATACCATTTCAATATAGCCTTTTCAGCAAGTATTTCTCTCATTTTTTGCTTAAAAAAAGGCAAATTAATTGCAGCCACGTTAAAGCGGTTTTTACCCCATGAATTGCCCCTTAAATATATTTTTTTATAGTGATTAGGGAATGTACCAACGGGCAACGCATTGCATATGCTTATATTATCATTGCCGATATGCCTGCTTAAACCTTCAATTAAAAGCTTTTGAAAGTTATCTACCTGCATTTGTAAAGGGCTTTTAGATAAGCTTGATATATTTTTTAATTCTTCCGTTGGGTAAATTAGCCCCATAAACATCAAATTCACTTGCTTAATTCCTCATAAAGCTTTATATAGTTGGCATAACAATTATTTTTATCAAAATTATTGCTGTGCTCTAAACATTTCAGCATATAATTGCTCTTGTTGGGGGCTATTGATAATATAGCTTGCTCTAAAGCATCCACATCTCCCTTATCAACAACTTTGCCTACATCATCATTCACCACTTCAACACAACCGCCTGTTGCAAATACCGCTACAGGTGTACCGCAGGCAAAAGCCTCAAGGTTTACAAGGGGCATATTATCTTCCAGTGTAGGGTTAACCAGTAGGCTAGCAAGGCTATACCATTGAGCGAGCTCTTTTGTTGAAGATGTTCTTTCCAAGGCGATAATATTTTTCGGCATGCTTTCAATTTGGTCTTTACTTAGACCTATAAGGGCAAATACAAAACTGTCATCAAGGCGCTTATTAAGCTCTAATATATATTCCAGGCCCTTGCGTTTATCCCAGTCGTTAGCTATGCCCAAAAGCACGTGCTTGCCTTCTAAATTATACTTTTTAACGAGGTTTGTTGCATCGGTGGGCTTGAATACGGTTTTATCCACACCGTTATATATTACTTTTACTTTATAATCCTTCAAAAAAGATTGCTTTAATAAATCGCCCAACCATTGGGAAGGAGGCACTAAAGTTACATTATCCAAGCTGGTAAAGCAGGCCTTCTTATGTCTATAATTCCGTGTAGAAAAATCAAATATATAGTTGCGAGGGTAACCGATTTTACTTTGAGGGCAATTATTGCAAAGGCTTTGCCACTTATCGCATTGCACATAATCAAAATAAGCGCAGTGGCCTGTAAAGC
>JAAZPT010000344.1 GCA_012797085.1 Christensenellaceae bacterium
AGCTTCTAACTCAATCAATAAAGCGGAAAACCGCTAATCGGCAGTGGACCCGGCTGTCCGTATGGCCTTAACTCCCTATAGGAGTGGTCCTGTAAAAATCGCTTAAGACTCCGATAGTTAATATCAGTTTGTCTTCACCTTGAATTATACTTTTGCGTACAAAACAAATAAACTTTAGCATATCAATTGCTGAAAGTCAATATATTTTTTTAGTAAGTTTTTTATAAATATGGAAGCGCTGGTCTACAGAAAACTCATTAAAATATGAAATATAAATAACAAAAACTGAGCTAATCAGCAGCTTTTATGTTATGCTTGTATCAATTTCTAATTATTAAAAATGCGTTTGATAGCGGAAACATAATGTAATATATTCAGTTTTGTTTTTAAAAACTTACAATAAACTTACAATAGCAATCCATTTAACCTTGCGCATTAATGCTGTTTTGTATAATATTTATATTCAAAGGGTGATTATATGAATTTATTGCAAAGTAGATTATCAACTTTAAACTTTTATTTTTTATACGTTGAAAAATATGATTTTCCTTCAACATGGTTTTTTCCTGCTGCAACAGCACCTTATACTCTGTTAAGGTATGTAATAAAAGGTTCTGCCTTTTTTGAAATTGATGGACAAAGCTATACTGTAAAGGAAAATGATATTATTTTTATACCGGAGAAATCCACACTAAAATGCCAAGCAATTAGCGATTTTAGTTTTATAAGCGTGCGCATATCAACAATATCCCACGATAAGGGCGAAAATATATTTAAAGATTATTTAGGTGTAAACATTATAAATAACGATAATGGCAAACATGTTAAAGACTATTTTTATAATATATTAAAATATGCAAGATCTAAAGACAAGGCAAGAAAATTAAGAATAAGAGCCATGCTATACTTGATTGTTGCATGGTTGATTGAGCAAGATTCAACAAAAATATCAGATGAAAACTATTGTTCAGACGAACATGTTAGCGCTGCGGACTTTAGAAGTATTATACCTAAAAAAATTATTTCTGAAAGTGATTCTCGCATACATGCTATTATGGAATATATACTTGCAAACCCTTTAAAAAAATTTTCAGCAGATGAACTTTGTGGTGTTGCCAACATTAGCCAAAGTTCAATGCGTAAGTTATTTAAAAAATACATAGGAAAATCCCCCTGTCAATTTATTAATGATGTAAAAATGATGGCTGTTGCAAGACAATTAATATTAAGTGATAAAAGAATATCGGAAATAGCCTTTGATATGGGTTACAGTGACCAAAACTATTTTTCCCGTTGTTTTAAAAAAGTGTTTGGTGTAAGCCCCAGTGAATATAGACGTCAAGAAACATAAAATAACGGATTTTATTGTTAAAAACAAATAATTTGTTGCCTAATAATACCAAAATAATTAAAATAAGCACGATTATGCAAATTAATATCGTTTTGTGCTAATAAATGTAAATAATGCTATATACATTTATCTTATTTTTTGGTATAAATTAATTATAAGGTAACATTAACAACATAAAAAACATTTTTTGGAGGTAGAAAATGAAAAAACTAGTTACATTATTACTATGCTTAAGTATTTTACTTAGCGCAATGATTATGCCGGCAATGGCAGATGAACTTGAAGGCGAAATAGTATTTTGGCATTCATTTTCACAAGGCCCAAGGTTAGAAACAATTCAAAAAGCTGCTGATGATTTTATGGCTGCCAATCCCAAGGTAAAAATTACTATTGAAACATTTTCATGGGGAGATTTTTACACAAAATGGACAACCGGTTTTTCATCCGGTAACTTGCCGGACATGAGCAGTGCATTGCCTAACCACGTAGTTGAAATGATAGACTACGATGCAATTATTCCTATGGATCCACTAATTGACGAAATTGGTAGGGATAGGTTTAACCCCGCTCCATTGCTTGAAATGACAAAAGATGGCGTTTGCTATGCAGTTCCGCTTTATAGCCATGCTCAAGTTATGTGGTACCGTAAAGACTTATTGGAAAAATATGATTTAGAAGTTCCAAAAACATGGGATGAACTAAAAGTAGCTGCAGACACAATTACAAAGGGTGAAAACGGCGAAGTATACGGCTGTTCCGTTCCCTTCGGCATCGGTGATTTAATGGCAACACGTTACCTTAACTTCTATGTTAGATCCGCCGGTGAAACATTGTTAACAGAAGATGGCAAAGCAAATATTACAAGCCAAGCTGCAATAGACGGAATAAAATACTGGGTTCAAATGTATAAAGATAATTCCCCTGCCGATAGTATAAACTTTAAGGTACTTGACCAAGCTACATTATACTATCAAGGCAAAAATGCCTTTGACTTTAACAGCGGTTTCCAAATTGGTGGTGTTGAGGCTAACTCTCCTCAATTGTTAGATTATATTGACTGCGCACCAATGCCAAAGTTAACAGTTGATTCTGAAATACTTGGCAATGAAACATCCAACATACCTATGGTAATTTGGAAAAACAGCAAAAACCCGCAAATTTGTGAAGCGTTTATTAAGTTCCTATATCAAGATGACTATTATATTCCTTTCCTACACAGCGTACCCGTTGGTATGTTAAGCGCCTTTGTTGATACAGCCAGCAATCCTGCATACTTAGCAAATGAAAAAGTTCAAAAATATCAGCATGCTATGGAAGTTATAAGCACAACAATGCAATCAGGTACAGCCATTGGTATGGAATATGGTCCTAAACCACAGGCCGGCTTATTAACAAGTCAAAACGTTATAGAAACAATGTTCCAAAACATTATTATAAATAATGTTGACGTTGAAACCGCTGCTCAAGAGGCAGAAGACACATTGAACGAATTGTTTGAAACATTAAATTAAGCCTCTAAATTGCTCCATAGAGGTAAACTCTATGGAGCTTTTGCTTTAGAAGGAGGTATAGAATGCAAATTACAAATAAAGATTTAAGAAAAAAACCGGATATAACCGGATTTTTGTTTATACTGCCGGCAGTATTAGTTTTATTTTTATTGTTATTATATCCGGTTTTTACAAGTGTTTATTATAGTTTTACATCTAAACACTTAGTAAGGCCCTCGTATAAATTTGTCGGTTTTGATAACTATATAAAAGTTTTAAGCGATCCAAACTTTTACAAAGCCTTTATGACAAATATAAAGTGGACGGTTTATTCTTTAGCAGGTCAACTTTTGGTTGGTTTTACTGCTGCCATGGCCTTACATAGAATAAAAAAATTTAAAAGCTTTTTAAGAACCATATTAATAATACCATGGGCTTTTCCATCAATAGTAATAGCCTTATCTTGGAAATGGATATTGAACGGTGTTTATGGTTTTGTTCCGATAATGCTGCAAAAATTAGGTATAGTAAGCGAAATACCACAGTTTTTCAGCAACCCTAACCTGGTTTTCGGAACATTGGTATTTGTAAATATATGGTTTGGTTCCCCTTTAATAATGGTTAACATACTAAGCGCATTACAAAGTGTACCGGAGGATCAATATGAAGCTGCTCAAATTGACGGCGCAAGCGCTTGGCAATCTTTTTGTTCAATAACTGTACCACATATTAGAAATGTTGTAGGTTTACTAATGGTATTGCGTACAATTTGGATATTTAACAGCTTTGATATTATATTCCTATTAACTGGTGGTGGTCCTGCAAACATAACTACAACATTACCGATATATGCATACAATATAGGTTGGGGTATTAAACAACTTGGTAGGTCAAGTGCTATAACAGTATTATTGCTAATATTCTTATTATTAGTTTGTGCACTATATTTTAAGCTGTTGAATAAGTGGGAAAAGGAGTTTAACTAATATGAAAAAAAGAGTATTGAAGCGTGGTTGGTTCAGTGCAACCATCAGTTATACGTATTTGTCAATATTAGGCATATTAGCAGCGTTTCCCCTTGTTTGGATAATACTTTCAGCATTTAAAAGTAAGGGTGAAATAACCGCTTACCCTACCAGATTTTTTCCAAAAGTTTTTTCTTTGGAATATTTTGATATAGTACTTAATCAATTAAAGTTTACAGGCAATATTGTAAACTCTATAGTAATTGCCGGAGCAACAACGCTTATTGCTTTAACCATATCCGCATTGGCTGCATATGGTATAGTAAGGTTCTTTCCAAGGTTTGGTAAGGCGCTTACAAGGGTTTTAATTACTACATATATGTTCCCACCTATTTTGTTAGCAGTACCATACTCAATACTTATGGGTTCATTGGGATTGGTTAATACCCGTATTGGTTTAATAATTATGTATTTAAGTTTTTCTGTTCCATATGCTATTTGGTTGTTAGTTGGCTTTTTTAAAACCGTGCCAATTGGTATAGAAGAAGCTGCAAGGGTGGATGGCGCAAATAAGTTTGTAGTTTTTTACAAAATAGTTTTGCCAATAGTTGCTCCAGGAATAGTAGCTGTTGCAATATATACCTTTATTAATGCATGGAACGAATTTTTATATGCCCTAATAATGACAAATAGCAGAGAATTAATGACAGTATCCGTTGCTCTAAAATCCCTTGAAGGGCAAGAGGTTTTAGATTGGGGCACAATGATGGCAGCCTCTACAATGGTCGTATTGCCGTCAGTTATATTCTTTATGTTAATACAAAAGAAAATTGCAGGCGGTTTGGCTGCAGGATCAGTTAAGTAGTAAGGAGATTTAATTTTTATGGAAACTATAGGTTATGCCATTGTTGGCACAGGTTATTTTGGTGCTGAACTTGGCAGGATAATGAACCAACAAAAGGGTGCAAAAGTTGTTGCAATTTTAGACCCCGAAAATGCAGAAAGTGTTGCAAAGGAATTAAACTGTGATATAGAAACGGATTTAGATGCCCTTTGTTCAAGGGCAGATGTTGATGCCGTTATAGTTGCTACACCCAATTATTTACATGTTGAGCCAGTTAAAACCGCAGCGAAATATAAAAAACAAGTTTTTTGTGAAAAGCCGATAGCTTTAAGCTATAAAGACTGTGATAGCATGGTAAAGGCTTGCAAAGATAATGGTGTTATATTTATGGCGGGCCATGTTATGAATTTTTTTAACGGAGTAAGAACCGCCAAAAGAATGATAAACGAAGGCAGAATAGGCAAGGTTTTATATGCTCACTCCGCAAGGAACGGTTGGGAGCCCCCACAACCAACAATAAGTTGGAAAAAGATTAGAGCAAAAAGTGGCGGCCATTTGTATCACCATATACATGAGCTTGATTGTATTCAATTTATAATGGGTGAAGCCAAAACTGTAACAATGACCGGTGGCAATGTGGCTCACCAAGGCGAAGAGTTTGGCGATGAAGATGATATGTTGTTAATTAACTTGGAATTCGGCAATAACACCTTTGCATTAATTGAGTATGGTTCCGCCTTTAGATGGAGTGAACACTATGTTTTGATACAAGGCACAGAAGGCGCTATTAAAATTGATATGCGTGATTGCAAAGGCACATTAAGAACACCTAAGGGTGAAGAATATTTCCTTGTACATAGAAACGAAGAAGAGGATAATCAACGTACAGCTATATATAACGGTGTATTGGAAATGGATGGCGCTGTAATGTATGGTAAACCAGGCAAAAAACCTCCATTGTGGTTACAGGGCATAATGGAAATGGAAATGGGATTTTTCAACAATTTATTACATGGCGGTGAAGTTGATGATGAATTTAAACCCTTGCTGGACGGTAGCGCCGCTCGTGCCGCCATTGCAACCGCAGATGCAGCTACATTATCGCTAAAAGAAAATAGAAAAGTTGCCGTTTGTGAAGTTAAATAAGTAGTCCTCCTTAACACCCACCTGAAAAGGTGGGTAAATCTATTATTATATAAGGTATAAATATGAATTAAAGGTGCAAATATGAATATAATGAGTATATTTAAAAATTATAAAGTAAAATATAGTATGATAGACCCTAAAATGAGATGGGATGCTTTTAAGGGAAGATTATTTCAACAAAATTTTAATAAAGAGTTATTTATTGAACACTATAAAAAAGAAAAGAAAAATTTCCCCGGTTTTGATGAATGGAAAAACATTGATATTGAGGAAATATTTATAAATAGAAAAGATAACAGCAAGTTAAGAACTCTTATTGCCAGGCCAAAAGTATTAAAGGAAAATGTTCCTGCTGTTTTATGGTTGCACGGTGGCGGTTATGCAACAGGTATGCCCGATAAGGCCATGTTTTATATTGATGCTTTTGCAAAGGAAAGTTCTTGCATTTCCATATTGCCGGAATATACATTATCTGTTGAGAAACCCTATCCTGCCGCAT
>JAAZPT010000345.1 GCA_012797085.1 Christensenellaceae bacterium
GATTTTTGCACCTATATTCATTGCTTTTCGCCAATCAGGCGCCTCTCCGTCCTCACCCCAATATTCATCCACAGCTATTATTTTATCGTTTTTTAGCTTAATAAAGCTTGTGGCATGGTGGGATGAATCGCTGTTATATACGCGGGTAATGGTGATAATTATATCATCGGTATACACTATCTTTTCCACATCGCATCGCCATTTATTCGGGTAAAGGCAGTTGGCTTTTAAAAAATCGTCAAGGTTAAACTGTTCGTTAGAGTTATGCCAACGTATGCATGCATCTTCATCAAAATATCCCCTTATTTTTTGCTTGTCTTGGCTTACAACAGCATTCCAAAATTCTTTAATATCCATAATGTAAACCTTTCATTTATTTAAAATTTGCCATTTAAAGCAGTTATCGCTCCAACAAATATTTCTTTATTTCATCGGATGTCAATTTTCTGATTTGTGTGTTTTCATATTCCCTGTATTCTTCAACAATAAAAGCGGGTTTCATGGATTCACAGGTCTTTTGCTTGTTCTTTTTAAGGTATGTTTGCAAATCCTCACCGTTTGCAAATATTTTATAGGAAAGCCTGCCCTTTTCATCTATTAATTCATAAATGCCGCAGGGCTGTTTCATGCTGTAATCGGCAGTACGCAAATACATTTTTGCAATTTCCAAGGATTTAAAGGGAAAATTCCACCTTTGCAACCCCCGCTTTGCATCATGCTCAATACAAATACACCGCCCGCAAGTTCCGCAAATATATTGTGTATGATTTTCCAAACAATCCAGCGGATTTAATAAGGGTGTTATTCTGTTTTGATCTATATAGCACTCAATGCACATTTAAATGCCTTCCTTTATAAAAATTATAATTTAAAATCTACAAAGCAACAAGTTTCAATAGTGCAGAATGCTCTAATTAAGAGTATTCTTTTTTTGACCAAACACTGCTGTTAACGAATATGAATAATATTAAATAAATAAATGAAATCAATTGATTAAAAAGAAATTTCAGCTCAAATTCGCTATCAAAAAACCTTAGAAGATAAGTATAGTTCAGTACGGGTAATAAATGGCCAATACGAGTAGATCTGGCAATAATTCCTAAAACAATAAACAGAACTATTAAGGAAATCCTCGCAAAATTTTCCTTGCCGCTTACAGCAAATATTAAATTAGCAATATTAATAATTACAAGCGAAGGAAGAATATTTAAATTATAAACGACAAGGCTTGAAAGGAAATTGCTAAGGGTTAGATTTTTTTCAAAAAAGATAAGGCCTACTATTTGCGAAATTATGAACATAATAAAAGCTAAAACAAAATAGGTCATTAGCTGTGTAAATAGTTTTGATAATATAAAGCTTGTTCTATTATCGACTTTTATAACCTGAAATTTCATATTACCGCTTGTATAATCGTTGATAAAAATATCAAGTAAGCCAAGCCCTATAATAATGGAACCTATTGGTAGGAAAGGTTTATTTAAAAAGTCTGTTGAAAAAAATTTAACAAATTCATTGGAATCAAAATAAGCAATCTTTCCTATTGCAATTATTTTATTGTACATATAAACAGAAATAATACAAAATATTAGATATGCTATTAGTATAAATATCAGCAACTTCTTTTTTCTTAGTTTATTAACTTCATTTCTTATTAAGATACTCATTCCACCAACTCCTTATTTTTAAATAATTGATAGGTTGTAAGGAACAAAACAGCAATTTTTATAATGTTAAAAATGCTTAAATTGTTTTCTAATATAGCCATTTTAAAATCATAAACGTATGTATACTCTCCAAGTGGCACTGAAGATTCCGTTAAAAACAGAATTATAAAATTTAGGGAAATTAGATAAACAACATTATTCTTTTTGCTTACCATTGACACCAAAGCAAATACCAATGACATTTCAATAATCGGTATATTTTCATACAAGGCTGCCTTTAGAAACCTCCCGACCACTTTTATATCAAACTTAAA
>JAAZPT010000346.1 GCA_012797085.1 Christensenellaceae bacterium
GCCTTGAAGATTATAAGGCGACATGTCCTTTTATAGAAGAGGATGTATATAATGCCATAAGCATAGAAACCTGTGTAAATCGCCGCAACACCATAGGCGGCCCCTCTGTTGAGGCAGTAGAACAGGCTATTAAAGCAGGAGAAAGCTTTTTAAAAAGTATATAAAAACCGATGATAAAAACATCGGTTTTTTTTATTTAATTAAACAATGGTTTTTATATTTTAATCAATTGACAATGGTGATATTTATTATTAAAATAATTATGAAAACAACAATGGAGGTAAATTATGAACAACTACGTAAACACCAAAAATGCTCCGGCAGCTATTGGCCCTTATTCACAAGCAAGAATAGCTGGAGGCATGATATATGTATCCGGACAATTGCCTGTAAATATGGATAATGGCGAAATGGAAACCGATATTCAAAAGGCAACCCATGCCTGCTTAAGCAATGTAAAAGCCATATTGGAAGCTGCCGGCTCAAATATGTCAAAGGTAGTAAAAACTACAGTTTATTTAACGGATATGAGTGATTTTCCGGTTATGAACGAAGTATATAACAGTTTTTTCCAGGCTCCTTATCCGGCAAGGGTATGTGTAGCAGTAAAAACACTACCTAAAAATGTAGTAGTAGAAATTGACTGTATAGCAGAGATGTAATACAAACAAAAAGCCACAATTATGGTGGCTTTTTGTTTGCAGTTTTTACATAAATAATTAGAATCTATGGTCTTCAGCGCTATGAGGGTCTGAATTTAAAACCTCATAATCACTGTGCTCTTCATAATGGGGAGCTTCAGGAATTTCCCATTCCTCGTCTTCATCAAAGTTTTCATCAGAATTTTCACTATTGTTTTCGTCAGGGATCTCATCAGAGCTTGAATCTTCCTCTTGGTTTATTGGATAATCTTCCTCGTCGTCGTCCCTAAGTCTATCTTCAAATTCTTCCTCATTATCATCTTCATCAAAATAATGGGGATCTGCGTTTTCACTGCATTCAAAAGGAACATATTGTTCATTGTCAAATTCATTATCGTGAGGATCTTTGTGTGCCTTATCTTTTTTTCCCTTTTTTTTCTTCTTGTCTTTTTTGCATTTCTTTTCGTATTTTTTAGCAAGTTCCGTAGCAATATCCGGCACCCAACTTTGTTCGTGTACCGGAGGCCTTAGGTAAGTATCATCATCTTGTAAGGGCGCCAATTCCAATGCCGGAATTTCATAATGCTCATAGGGTATTTGGCTTAATATGTGGCTTATACAATTTAGACGAGCTTTTTTCTTGTCATCAGAGTCTACTATATACCAAGGTGAAAGTTTAGTGTCGGTATATTTAAGCATAGTGTCTTTAGCGCGGGAATAGTCAACCCAGTGTTGTCTGCTTTGCATATCCATAGGGCTTATTTTCCAACGTTTAGTGGGCTCATTTATACGGGATTTAAATCTTTTCTCTTGTTCTTCTTCGCTAACGCTAAACCAGTATTTTAATAAAGTTATACCGTCGCGTATTAATAGTGCCTCAAACTCGGGGCAGGCACGCATAAAGTAGGAGTATTGTTCATCTGTGCAGAAGCCCATTACTTTTTCAACACCGGCTCTGTTGTACCAGCTTCTGTCAAATAATACTATTTCACCGGCAGAGGGGAGATGTTGTATATACCTTTGGAAATACCACTGGGTTTTTTCTTTTTCAGTTGGCACAGGCAAAGCAACAACTCTACAACTTCTGGGGTTCAGCAATTCAGTAATTCTTTTTATGGCTCCACCCTTGCCGGCGGCATCCCTACCTTCAAATACTATAACAACACGGGCACCGGTTGTCTTAACCCATCTTTGCATATGAACAAGCTCATGTTGAAGCCGTTGTAACTCTTGTTCATATAAACTATTAGACAATTTAGCTTTTTTTGACATAAAAACTCCCCCTTATATATTATATACTTTTAAGAAATTGATAAACATTATTGTATTATTTTAACTTATTATATTGTTAATTTCAAGTCTATTTATAAAAATAGTATAAATAAAAAGCCATAAACATTTTTCATTTATGGTTTTTCACTTATTTGTTTTACTATGTCACTTTGTAAAGCTTTTGCCAGCCCACTGCTCGTCGGCCGCCACGCCGAGCCATTTTGCTATGGTTGGCGCGATGTCGATTA